>JAJRYW010000561.1 GCA_024275555.1 Calditrichota bacterium
GGCAATGCCGTGTTGGTCGCCCGCAGAGTCGATCAAAATACACGCTATTTTTATTCCCTGAATATCCGCAACTGGGAAGAAAAACGCGAGGGAGTTATCCACCCCTTCAGCGAACTTTCTCAGCAATTTCCGCAAACCGCCTATTTTGATGTACGCAAAAATACCATGCTGTTTGTAACGCTTCGCGATGGCGGTTCGCAAGCTTACCTGGCCCAGATTTACGGCGACGATATTTCGCCCTACCTGACCAGCGAGTACACTTTCCCCGCCGTCGAGAGCGAACAACCGACGGAGATGCGGGTAGCTGAAGGCGCGGGCAGGGGAAGTGTGCTGAAATACCTGGCCGCCGGCGGGGCGGTCACGGCCGGGGTAATTACCTACCTGATTTTTAGCAATAACACCACCGGCGAGAAACAAACCGGCCCGCCTATCGGCCGGCCGCCCAGTATGCCCTGACCCTGAGGTCCGGGATATCACCTCATTAATTTTGCGCGATCACTCAGGAGCAAGGTTACTATGATAAAAAATGTTACCAAATTGTTCATCCTTTTTTTAGCTCTCTTTTCCGGCGTACTGATGGCCCAGCCGAGCATTTCGGTGACCCCGCTCTCGCTGGATTTCGGGACGATAGCGGTCGTAAGCGATTCGGTGCGCAGCGTCAGCATCACCAACACCGGAACCAGCGACCTGCATATTACCGGCGTTGTCATCGCCGGTACTCCCTTTAACCAGTTCCGGCTGGTGGATCCGCTCCTGCCCCCGGTAACCATTGCCCCGGGCGCCCCGCCGCTGATCCTGGAGGTACAGTTTTCCCCTTCCCAACCGGGCCTCCTGGAAGCAACCATGCAAATATACAGCGATGATCCGCTTAACAACACCGTCAACATTCCGTTGCAGGGCAATGGGGTTGGCCCCGATATCGCCCTGATTCCGGACGCCTTGAATTTCGGGGCGGTTCCGGTGGGCCAGGACAGCCTGGCCAATCTGCAGATCGCCAACCCGGGCAACGACACCCTGGTCGTCGCCGGCATTATTAAAGCGGGTGCGGATTCCAGCCAGTTCCGGCTGGAGAACCTCCCCGCTTTCCCGGCCAGCATTCCCCCCGGCGCGGCGCCCATCTCCATCGGGGTGCGCTTTCAGCCCGGGAATTTCGGATTAAAAACAGCCCGGGTCGAAGTGAGCAGCAATGATTTTGATCAGGATCCCGCGGCGGCCGAGTTGCTGGGAACCGGCCTGGCCCCGGATATCTCCGTCAATCCCGCCCAATTGGATTTTGGCAATGTGC
This sequence comes from Calditrichota bacterium, assembly GCA_024275555.1. Classification (GTDB taxonomy): domain Bacteria; phylum Calditrichota; class Calditrichia; order RBG-13-44-9; family J075; genus JAJRYW01. Next base: position 1,286 of record JAJRYW010000561.1, read on the forward strand.
TGGTGCAGGGAGATTCGGTGCAGGAGTTAGAGATCGCCAACCTGGGCAACGATACCCTGGTTGTTTCCGGCGCCGGGATTGTCGGCCCGAACAACAGCCTGTTTGAATTTGCCAATCCGCTGCAACTGCCCCTCCGCATTGCCCCCAATGATCCGCCTTTTCCGGTTTCGATCCGCTTTGCCCCGGATTCGGTGGGAGCAAAATCGGCTTTCCTGGTGCTGACCAGCAATGATCCCGACGGCGGCCAAAATCCCCTGGTGGTGCAGATGAACGGCGCCGGGGTTGTCTCCGACATTGCCGTTTCCGACAGCAGCCTGGATTTTGGCAATGTGGTCGCCGGGCGCGATTCGCTGCGCACGCTCCAAATCAGCAACCAGGGCGCCGGTGCATTGATCATCACCGATTTGAATATTATTGGCGCCAACGCTGCTGAATTCCAGGTGGTCAATGCCCCGCCGCTGCCGTTCCAAATTCGGCCCGGCGCCGCCCCGGTGGAGGTGCAACTGCGTTTCGGTCCTGCCTCCCGCGGGGTAAAAGAGGCGCTCCTGGCCATTACCAGCAACGATCCCGATCCTGATGAAAATCCCCTCTTTGTCAGCCTGTCCGGGACAGCCTTCGAAAGCGACATTGACGCCCAGCCGCCCAGCCTGCAATTTGGTATGGTGTGGGTGGGGCAGTCGCAGGTGCTTTCCACCTATTTAATGAACCTCGGCGATGCGGATTTGATCATCGATTCCCTGATGATCCGGGGGACCCACCGGCAGCATTTTCAATTTATAGATAGTTACCAGTATCCCATTACCCTCCCGGTAGGCAGCGATTCGCTGGAAATTTTGCTCCGTTTTGCCCCGCTTTCTATCGGGGATAAATCCGCCTCGCTGACGGTTGTCAGCAATGACCCGGATGAGAATCCGTTTGAAGTTCCCCTAAGCGGCTCAGGGATTGAACCCAACATCCTGGTCTTTCCCGGCACGCTTTCTTATGGCGGGGTGCGGGTGGGCAATGAAGAAACCCGCAACCTGCAGATCTTCAATCTCGGCAGTGCGCCGCTAACCATCAGCGACACCCTCTTCAGCGGCGAGGACGCCCGGCTCTTTTCCCTGGTTGATTCAATTACCCTGCCGGTGGTGATACCGCCTTTTAGCAACCCGGTCTCCTGGCGGATTCGTTTTCTCCCCGATTCCGTGGGTGTAAAAACGGCCCGCTTTCGGCTGGTCAGCGATGATCCCGATGGGAATAGCTCCGAGGCGGTGCTTACCGGCGAAGGGATCCAGCCCGGCATTGATGTTGTGCCGCCCGAGCTGGATTTTGACAGCGTGCGTGTTTTTATGACGGAGTTCCGCTCTCTGCAAATTTTTAACACCGGAACGGATGTTTTGCGGATCAGCGGTTTGAATATTTCCGGCGCAGATTCGGCACTGTTCGGTTTTAACAACCTGCCCGGCTTGCCAATCGATATTTCCCCGGACGCCGATCCGCTGGTTGTCACCCTGCGCTTTAGCCCCGACTCCCTGGGGGAGAAAACCGCCGTGTTGCATATTCTGAGCGATGATCCCAATACCCCGGAAAGCAGCATCCCCCTGCGCGGCCGGGGAGTCGAGCCGGATATTGAGCTTTCTGTCGACACCCTGGATTTTGGCGCCTCTGTGGTGGGGCTGCCGGCCAGCGGCGTCATCGATGTTTTCAACCGGGGGGACGACGATTTGTTCATTCTTACGATGGTGGTGAATGGCGGAGCGGGCGCTTTCCGTTTTCAGGATTCCCCGCCGGGTTCCGTCACCCTTCGCCCCGGCGATACGCTCAGCGTTCCCTTGCAGTTTTTGCCGGACACCCTGGGCGACTTTATCGGTCAATTGCAGATTTTGAGCGATGATCCCGACGAGCAACTGCTCAATATCCCCTTGCTTGGCCGGGGAGTACTGCCGGAAATTGCCCTGGATGCGGATACGCTCGATTTCGGTTTTGTGAAATTGAATACGCGCCGTAGCCGCCCGCTTGGGATTACCAACCGGGGCGGCGCCCCCTTGCTGATTCAATCGCTGACGCTGCTTGGGCCCGGGGCAAGCCGCTACCAAATCGGCGATCTTCCGGAGCCGCCGTTTGTAATCAGCGATAGCACCGACACGGTTTTTGTAAACCTGTTTTTCCGGCCGGAAGACAAGGGCCGCAGCGAAGCTGTTCTGGAGATCACCAGCAACGACACGCTCCATTCTCCCTACCAGGTTGTCCTCGCCGGAACCGGGGTAAAAGGACCCGTTCTGGAGACCTTAGACCTGGCCCCGATTGTGCTGAACCGCCATGCGCCCCTCAGCATCCGGGTCGGCGCAGACACCACTCTCCGGCAGGTGTCGCTCTACCTCGGCCCCGCCGATACGGCCGGTTTTCCGTTGCAATTGCCGCTCATTCAAGAGGAGCCGGGAGTATACAGCGGAAGCATCCCCGATAGCCTGATCACCACGGCCGGGTTGAAAATGTTTTTCGAACTCATCGACGACTATCCCGTTGTTACCCGCGACACTCTCTATCCCCGGGTGACCATTCCCCAGGGGGAATTGTCGCACCGGTTCGAAACTCCGGAGCTGAATCGCTGGCAAATGTTCTCCCTGCCTTTTGCCGCCGCAACCGAAGCTGCGGCCGGTATCGATCAAATCTTAAGCAGCCTGGGGCCGGAAGGCGATTTTACCTGGCGGATTTTCCGCACCGACGCCAGCGGCCGCTCGGAAAACTATTTTACCCGCACGGAGCTTAATAATATGGGCGCTTATGGTCGCTTTGAGCCGGGCAACGCCTTTTGGCTTTTTGTGCGCCAGGATGAGGACGGGCAACCTCCCACCACGCAACTGGAGTTTCCGCAACTGCTCACGCTGCCCGGGGACTCGACAGTGGTAAATCTGCTGCCGGGCTGGAACCAGGTCGGTAATCCTTATGCCTTTCCGGTAGGCTGGAACCAGGTTTCCTCCCCGCTGCGGGATACGCTGAATGTCTATCATTGGGACGGCCAAACCTGGAGCAACTCTTTGCAGAAAGTCGGCTGGACGCCCCTGGTAAACCGGGATTTTACGCTGCAACCCTGGGACGGCTATGCAGTATTTAACCCCTTGCCGGATACGGTTGCGCTGACCTTCCATCCCGCCGCAACTGACAGCGCAACCGCACCGCGGCAATTGCTGGCGGGGGGCTGGCAGCTTCAATTGGCGGCAGAGTCGCCTTCTACGTATGACATCAATGTGCTGGGGATGCATCCGCTGGCCCGGCCGGGAATCGACCGTTTTGATTATCGCAACCCGGCTGCTTTCCAGGAGCCCCGGATTTCCCTGGCGTTTCACCAGGCCGACCAAAACGGGAAGCGGATCCCGCTCAGCAGCGACTTCCGGCCGGTAAACCCGGAAGGCGACCTGTGGTACCTGACGCTGGAAAGCAGCAAACCGCAGGCGAGTATTCGGATACGCCGGATCGAGCATCTTCCGGCCTCCTTCCGGGTGGTGCTCTACGACACCAAATATCGTCGTGAATACCCGCTCCGCCCGGGCCAGCCGGCAACGGTGAACGATTTGGCCGCCGGCGAGGTCGACCGCTTTGCCGTGCTGGTTGGTACACCCGGGTTTATCGCCCGCACGGTTCCCGATCTGAAACTGATGGCGCCCGCAGCGTATGAACTGCTTCCCAATTATCCCAATCCCTTTAACCCGGCCACCACAATTCGCTTCCAGTTGAAGCAGGGGGGGCGCGTCTCCCTGGCGATTTACAACCTGCTGGGGCAGAAGGTTCGTCAATTAGCGGATGAATTTTATCAAGCCGGGTTTTATGAATTGCGCTGGGACGGACGGGATGCGACAGGCCGGGAAACCGCCAGCGGCCTGTACTTTTACCGGATTCAGGTCAATGATTTTTCCCGGGCGGTGAAGATGATTAAAATGAAGTAGTTCGCTCTTGTTTTTTCATTCTGGGTCTTGTTCCAGGCTCCCGTTCTACTCGTTCCATTCGCCTGCCTGGAATGCTCATTTCACTAAAAGCTCCGTTTTTCTCTTAATCTTCAACGGTAGAAATTGTTTTAGATTTGGCCGTTGGAGCGGAGTTTGGAAGAAAAAGGGCGTTTGGCCCTCGTTCCAAGCTCCTGCTTGGAACGCTGCTTTTTCGCCCGCTCGAAGTCGTCCCAGAGCTGCTGGAACAGGAGCCGGGAACGAGAAGAGATAAATGCGTTAATATAAACCGTTGAAACGGTTAAAAAAATTGCTCTATATGTCGCTTAACACCGGGCTAAAGCCCCGGTGTTAATAAGAGAGTTCCAGGCGCTTCAGGCGCGTACAAGTTCTAACTGAAGCACAGTTGTTATAGAGACGTGAATTAATCCGCGAATATAGATTGGCCCGGTAGCCGCATTCCGGAGAACCGGCGGTCTTCTCGAATTTATTCACGCGTCTATAATCGGGAATCTACTACACGAAAAGGTGGATTCCCAGCCAGCCCCGCTCCAACGGCGCCACGTTGTGGTTGGGGCTAAAGACATGCCCCAACGGGGTAAACTGGGAATGACAAAATCAAAACAGAACTTAACAGCCCTGCCCTTCGAAGGGGGGTAGGGGGGATGTCATTGAAAACCAAACTTAAGCGCCCCATAATTGTTATACACTCAATTTATTTCCACTAAAAATCTGTCGAAAAGGTTGTGTATAAGCATCTGCGGCTGTAAGACGGCTTAGTCAGTTCGGGCAGTTTCTCAATTCGTTAAATTTTCTAAAACTCAATTTTGCCTTTCGTCACGTTTTTCGAATCATTTCGGGTATATTATTTTACCCACGAGTCTGTCGATCCCAGGTCAGAACCAGGTATGGTTCGCAGGAAGTAGCCCAATCGCACGGATGTAAGCAATCAGATTAAATCCGGGAGTTTAACCGGTCTTCCGTTTCCAAAGTTTAAATTTGGTTAGAAAAAAGACGATACTAAATACACTCGCATCAACGGAACCCGGTAAACAGGGTGAATAGAATGTCACTGGAAGTTCAACATCGCTATAAGATTGATTATGCGGCCAGCTCCGAACGGGGCACCTTGCGGCCGCAGAACAATGACAGCTACGGTAAATTTCCTTTTAAAACCAGCGATCTTTCCGCAGAGAAAGGACAACTGTTTGTGGTTGCCGACGCCAAGGCCGGTAATCCCGGCGGGCGGGACGCGGGAAAGATGGTCATTCGGATCATCCAGGAAAATTACTTTACATATCCTTCCCAGGACATCACCTTCAGTTTACTTCGCGCGTTTGACATGGCCAACCGGCGTATTTACCAGTACGCCCAGGCAAATGGCCTGCATCGCAAAATTGGCGCGACCTGCTCGGCGCTGGTGCTGACCGGTCGCTACGCCTATGTGGCTCATGTCGGCGATTGCCGAATCTATAAAATCAGCGTGCGTAAAATTGAGCAAATTACCCGGGATCATGTGCGATTGGTGGAAATGAGGCCCTCCGCCAACGGACGCCCGAACGGCAACGGCAAACCGCTGACCCGCTCGGTGCTGACCCGGGCGCTGGGTGTCAAACTGGGGATCAAGGTCGACAGCATCAGCAAAATTGCCGTTCACCGCGATGAGTATTTCTTAATCTGCAGTGATGGACTGAATGTGGTCTCGGATTTAGAGAAAAAAAATATCGTCTTGTCCAGTTCACCGGAGCAGGCCTGCCGCAAATTAATCGACCTGGCCCGGCAGCGCGGCTGCAACGACGATGTTACCGTGGAAGTGGTCAAAGTTTACCAGGAAGCTCCCCAATACGCCGGGCAAATGTACGCCCATGTGGAAAAAGAGCCCACCCAGGTGCAGAATCGTATTTTATATACTTTTATCATTCTGCTTATCAGCACGCTGGGATTTTTAATCTATAAGCCGTTTTTGGAAGAGTTTTCAGTCATTGCCCAGCCCCCGGAAAAAGCCGCCCTGGTTTCCGCGGCGCCTTTAACCGCGGCGCCGCTCCAACCTTCGCCGATGAATGAGGCAAAGGAACTGGTAAAGCGAGGCCGCTTGAACCAGGCGCTGAAAATTTATCAGACCGTGCTCCGCAACCAACCGGAAAACGCCGCCGCGCTGGAAGGGATTAAAGAAATCGCCTCGATTTATAAATCCTGGGGTGATGACGCTTATTGGGCGGAGAACTGGAGCCGGGCCCGCATGTATTACCGGAAGGCTCGCAAATTGAAATACAACCGCAGCGATTTGAGTATACTTATTTCCCGCTGCGATCAGGAACTGACCGCAGCCCGCTCCGAAAAATTGGCGAATCATACCACCCCGGCAAAGCTGAACATCCGCAAGGTGGTTAACACCTATAATACCGCTTCTTTGGCGGATGTAACCGTAAACGGAATTCAGCGCTCGCAATGGCGCATGTTCGGTTTGGACGAATACGAAGACTTTCTCCTGCAGCAGGAATCGCTGACCTTTTTTGATAACTTCCGGGTCAAAAAAGCATTTCATCGCGAGAACTATCAAAATATTTCCGTAGAAGTAGTCGGCAAAAAAATTGCCGGCTCCGATAAAGGTCGCTATGGACTGATTTTCGGGAATGATTTGGAAAGTAAAAATCGTTACCGGGATTTTTATCTCTTCTCGGTCAATGGGGATGGGCAGTATTTCCTGCATCACATTATGGATCGCACGGTGCGGTTATTGTCGACCGGAACCACCTCGCCCGGCTACATGGGACAGGAAAATTTAGTGCAACTGAAGGTAAATTACACTTCCAAATACATCACCCTGGCGGCAAACGGCGAGAACTTAAATGTTTTTCGTTTGAAGCGCCCCCGGCGTGGCGGCGTGGGGCTCTACAGCGATCCCCGTATTCGCGTCAAATTCTCCAAGCTTAAACTCTCGCCGATTATCTTCAATTAGACTTGCTCCCTTGCCGCCGGGGCAGGCGCCTTATTGCTCCTTTTCATTCTTCAGTATTGCCTTCAGCACATGGCCGATAATGTGAGGATTCTCTTTTAAACGGCGGCTTGAATAAGCGGCCCACTCCGTGCCGAAGGTAACATACACCCGCAGCTTATGCCCGGCCTTGATGATAATCCGCCTCAGCGAGGTGGTCACCCCCAGCAGCATCTGAAACTCATATTGGGTTTTGGGCACTTTGTACTTGTCGATTAACCGGAGCGCTTCCCAGACCAGCCGTTCATCATGCGTGGCGATCCCCACGTAGCAGCCGTTCAGCATTAATTTTTCTAACGCATAAGTGTAGTTTTGGTTGATGATGAACCCATCCTTATAAGCCACCTCGTGCGGCTCTATGTAGATGCCCTTGCAAATGCGGATGTTGGGCCGTTTGGGGATGAGATGGTTGATGTCGTCAATAGTGCGGCGCATGTAGGATTGCAGAACCGTGCCCAGGTTGTCGAACTCCTCTCTCAGGCGCAGGTAGATGTCCAGGGTGTCGCTGGTGGTGGTGCGGTCTTCCATATCGATCCGTACAAAATTGTGGTATACTTTGGCTTGCTCGACCAGGGTGCGGATGTTACGATAACACATTTCTTTATCTAATTTTAAGCCCATGTGGGTGGGCTTAAGAGAAATGTTGGCGTCCAGTTTTTCCTGGTTGATTTTCCGGAGCACCTGTTTATAAATATCTACCGCGTGCATCACCTGGGCTTCTTGTTTGACCTCTTCACCCAGAACATCGATAGTGGCGCAGGCCCCTAATTTCATCAGGCGCTTTACTGTTGCCACCGCGTCATCCAGCCGTTCTCCGGCGATGTAGGGGCGGGCAAAGTAGCCGACAATCGGTTTGGGGATAAAGGGAAGGGTATGGCTGATCGCTTTGTTCAGCATATTCATGGTTCACTCCTTTTCTGGCGGATCGCAGCACTTATCGGTTTCGGTTCCTTGAAAATTACCGCACAAAGATCAAATCAAAACCCTGGAATTTATATCATTGGATTGATTTTGAAAACAATAAAATTTTTGCACTGGTTTTTCTATGGCGGAGGGCTCCCGCTGGCGGGGAGATGCACCTCGGCGGAGGGAGGCCGGCGCCTGTTAATCTAAGGAGAGGGGCGCTAAAAATAAAGCGGGAATGATGAACGAGCCTGCTTCCGGCGCTTTTACGGAGGCGCCGCGCCCCAGAATGTTTTATTTCCAGACAACCAGGTAGACCAGCCCGGCCAGGCTGGCGTAGGAGACGCCCAGGGTAATTTCGGAGAGCCGGTCGTACTTCCGGGTGCGATTCCAGAATTTATCGCGCTGGACCGGATCGGCGTTGCGGCTGTATTTGCTGTAATTGTGGTCGGCGACATTCTTAAAATAAAAAGAGACCCAATGCGTCGCCACGGTCGCGGTCAGCAGGGCAAACTTGCTGCGCACGTTCCGTTGGGGAAGTATTCCCAGCAAGCGCGGCCTGGGTTCCTCTTCCACATAAGAGGCGTCCTTTTCCAGGCGGGCCAGGATACTTCGAGAACTGTTCAGGACAAAACGATATTCTTTAAATCCCTTCTTCCGCAGGGTCATCTCGCGTCCCCGGTTTTCTTCGTAAGGGAGGTAAAGCGGGGTGCTCCCCAGTTTTACCGAGTCGGCAAACAGCAGCGCGCCAAAGGGAATCGAATTAATATAGACGGGGGCGCTGAAGTTTGCATGAACGGCGGCAGATTCCCCCGCGGCTACCTTTACCCGGTAAACCTGCTCCTGCAAATTCCAGATGCCGCTTTGAGGCGGATAGATCTCTATCACATGTGCGCCGGGTAAGGTGGTGAAACGGGTCAGGGGAGTTTTCCCGATCAGCACCGAGTCGATCCGCACCCAGCAGCCCGATGGGGTGGAGGTGATATTCAGCTCACACTGTTGCCGGGCCAACCCTGCTGCAGCAAAACTCCAGCAGATCAGTATGATCACAGCCAACCATCTCATTTTTTTTCTCTCCGTGACTGAACAAACTGTTTGCTCCCCAGGGCGAAGAGTTTATGATTCGCGGTATGCACCAGAACCAGGTCCCGGTAGATGATCGGCGAGGATTTGGGAGGACGTTTAAACTTGTAGTTGAAAAGCTCTTTGCCTGTAAAACGGTTCAATACATAAAGGTGTTTATCCCAGGAGACCACGTAAAGATAGTCCGGAGAGGGGAGCGGCGTGGTGTTTACAATTCCGCCGGTCTCGAATTTCCAGAGTATTTTCCCGGCGTCTTTCTGCACGGCCAGCACCTGGTGGGCGTTGTTGCCGATGTAGAGCATGTTTTCGTACAGGGAGGGACTGCCGTAGATGGCGCCGTCTTGTTCCATTTCCCACTTAACTTTGCCGCTCCGGATGTGCAGGGCGTAAAAGAGTCCGTTGGTTGTGCCGATGTAGAGCGTCGAATCGTCTAAAACCGGGTGGGAAAAAGTGCTTCCGTTCAGCCGGCGTTTCCACAGTTCTGCGCCGGAAGAAGATTCCAGGCAGTAAACCCAGCCCTTTTCATCGGCAAAAAAGACCCGCTCCTCCAGCAGCGCCGGCGAGCCCAGTATGGGGGCCTCGGACTTGTATTCCCAGATTTGCGATCCCGCGCCGGCGTTTACGCAATAAAAACGGCCGGCCCCTGTGCCGAAGAAAACCCGGTTGTCAAAAGCAATCGGGGAGGTGTTTACCGCCGGATAGCGGCCTTTGATGGTTTTCTCTTTAGCCTGCAAATCGATTCCTAAAAACGTTTTTTCACCCAGGATCAGCCCCAGGTACATGCGCCGTTTATAGATGCTGGGCGTATGCAGCAGCGCCGGCCCGATTTTGCCCACGCCCACGCCTCCGCCGGTTTCATAATCTATTGCATAAAAAATACCGCTGCGGGTGGGGGCCAGTATAAAATCCCCCAGCGCCAGGGGATGATCCGTTACCACGGATCGCACGCTCTTTTGCCAGACCACCTCCAGGGGCGGGTTGATGTTTTTGTCGCTGTAATGCTGGTGTTGCAGGTTGCGCCCCAACATCAGCCAGGCCTCCTGTTCATTCCCGAAAGCCTCGGAGGGCAAATCCAGCTTAATAGCGGCGCTGCAATTAAGCAACAGCAGATTGGCCAGGGCGGCCATAAACAGCGCCGGCAACATGACTTTTAGCTGATATGCTCTTTTTTTACAAGTCATTTAAAAATCCCATCCGAAGAAAAATTGGGTAAACCAGTCCTTGCTGAAACGGCTGAAATTATCCTCGATGCGTTTGCCGATATCCAAACGGAACACCAGGAAGCCCCCGAAGTTGAACCGGAATCCATAGCCGAGGCTGCCCAGCAGGCCGTCATAGTTGTTGCCGTCCCAGGCGTTGCCGGCGTCAAAAAACAACGCTCCCCGGATGCCCGGAAAAACCATGGAAAGAAAGGGGAATTTGATACCCAGGTACTCGATAAAGGGAAAGCGCAATTCATGCGAGGTAAAAACGATTTTTTCGCCCCGGATCGACCAGCGGCGATAGCCCCGCATATCCCAACTGCCGCCCAGGTAGTAATAGCGGGTCTCCCGGCCGTCGTTCATCAGGGCCAGGTAGCGCGAGGCGTAGGTTAGCTTGGGCCGCAGGCGGAAATAATAACGCAAATCGGCCAGGAAGGTCCAGTAGTTGACGTTGGAATAGCGCACATCGAAGGTGTTTCCGACCGAAATGTTGTAGCGTACTCCTTCCACCGGCCCGGTGTAGGACCAGATGGAGTTGTCGTGCACGTAGGAGACAAAATTGGAACTCAAATAGGCAAACCTGCGATTTCCCCCGGTAATCTCCTTATCCGAGTAACTGAAATTGGAGCTGAATTCCAGCCGTTCAAAATGTGAAAAAGGATAGCTGATGGTAAAGAACGCCCCGACCCGGTCTTCGTAAAAATAATCGTCTTTAAAATTAAAAAATCGGCCGGAATAACGGAAGACGCCGTAGGCATGGTTGGTGCGTTTGCCCAGGGATACTTTGGTTAAGGCAAAATTAATGCTGCGCAAAAAATCCGAGCGGCTCTGGGCGTTGTTATAGAGCAGGATATAGTATTGATCATTGCCCAGCAGATCGGTAAAGGCCAGCAGCGCCCCGCCATTGGTGCCCCAGAACGGGTCCTGGCTTACCTGGGTCTGGGCGATATCCAGATTATAATCCTTCTTGTATTTTAGCTTGGAGAGCACCTTGTTCCCGGCCAGTTTTCCGGGCCGCCAGTGGCGATTGGCAAAAAGCGGGGTATTGGGTTCCTGTTTGGGCGATTCTTCAATCCGTTCCCGGATTTTGTCCAGGTTGCGGATTTGGAAGCGATTGTTTTCGTATACCGTAAAGCAGATGTTGTCGTCGTCGACCCACTCCGGATCAAAAGCGGCGTTGGTAAAGAAGGAAACCTGGCGCAGCGGGATATTCAGGTAGCTGTCATCCCCCCACTTGTCGACGCCGGATACGTCGGCTACCCAGATATTCAGCGAGGAATCGCGGTCGGAAGTAAAGGCGATATACTGGCCGTCCGGCGACCAGGTGGGCGTGTAATCCTGGGAGCGCCCGGCGGTGACGTAGTAAGTTAAATGCGTATCCAGGTCGTGCACAAAAATATTGTAGCACCACTCCTGCCCGAACATGGTGCGGTCCGAGGAGTAGGTGATTTTCCGCCCGTCGGGAGAGAAACCGGGGGCGTTGTCCTCATAAATATCATTGGTGATCCGTATCAGTTCCTCGGATTGCAGGTCCAGCAAATAGATATCCTTGTAGCCGTTGAAACCCAGGCCGCTGAAAACCACTCGGCTGCCGTCGCGGGAAAAACTGGGCGAGGAAATCCCCACGATATCATCCCATTGATATTTCCGGATAATCTTTTCCTGTTTGATATCAAAGAAATACAGTGCATCGTGTTCCCCTGCCTTGGAGGAGAAGGCCAGCCGGCCGTCCCGGGAAACATCGATCTTGGAAGAAAACAGGTGAAACGATTCGAAGTCCGAGGAACGCCCCCCCTTGACCAGGATCTTGACTTTAGGGGAAACCTTCCGCTCCGGCTCCAACAGGTTGACTTCCTTCATAAAAATATTGGAATAACCGGTGCGGTTGCCCACAAAGACCAGTTTTTCGCCGTCCTCATCTTTATAATAGGCCGGTTTAAAACTATAGCCTTTCTCCACAATCGTACGGGCAACGATGCGGGAGAAATCGTACTGCTTCAACTTGGGATAGTATTTTTTCTTGAGGTAATACATCCACTCCTTGTCGAACTCTTTATAGCTTTTGCCGATCACGTCTTTCCACACCTGGGAAAATTTGTTGTATTTCCAGATATTGTCCATCAGGAGCAGGATTTTCTCCTCCCCGTAATTCTCGGCCACAAACTTGATGATTGCCTGCCCCTCTTTGTACATGGTGTAGCTGCCGGCAATGCTGTAGAGACGGGAGAGAGGGACGATATAGTTGTTCAGCACGGCATCCTTAATGACCATCTCGGCCTGGGCGTCCCAAGGGCTCGACCAATACTCCGCCAGGCCCTCTACAAACCAGAGCGGGGGATAGGTTCCGTCGAAGCGGCCGTGCTCTTTGTTGGCATAGTAAACTTTCGAGTGCATAAATACGTGCACCAGTTCGTGCTGAATAACTTTGCGGAACAAGTTTAAGTTGCCGTTGGCCGGGATAACCACCCGGCCTTTCAGAAACTCGAAGAATCCCCCCACGCCTTCGGGAATGTGCCCGGGAGTGATGTTGGTTTGCTGGAAATGCAGATGAGAGCTATAAAAGATCAGCGGTATGCGCCGGGTGATGGTCAGGTTGAACTTGTTCTCCAGGTAGGCGTAGCTCTTTTCCGCAAAATAAGCGCCCTGCTCGGCCAGCTCTTCCATCTCCGGGTAGTAGTAAATATCAAAGTGGTCGGTTTTGAGCACCTGCCACTTAAAATCGGTATACTGCACCTTGTTCCGGCCATAGTAAAACCACTGGCTATGCAGCGGGGCTGCGGACAAGAACAATAGGAACAAGGTTCCTCGCCAGATGATGCGCTGTACCGCACGATTCACATTCATCAAGCAAATTCCCGTTTTTAGATGAACTTAATCAAATTGCCAATTTGCCAGGGTTCCTTGCAGCTTTGGTTATAGCGTAAATCCGATGGTTGCTTGAAAAATTGCAGATAGAAAACAGGCGCTGAACAACATGTTTCGGTGAGCCCGCCGGGCGTCTGTGATTTCCTGATCCGTCGATATTTAACTTAATATTGTAATATATAGTTCATCGGCATAAAGCATATAAAATACAGCAAGGAGCCTGACACGATCATCGATTGCGTGAATATAGGAAAATAATACCGGCAATGCTATTCCCTGTATGGGGGATTTTGGCCCCGCTGCCGCCTGAATCGCCGGTCTGCCGATGCTGCTTCATCAAACGCAGAAAGGATCAACAAATATGATACCATCCCAGGGAGGTCTTTGCCGCAAATCATTGGAAATTAGCGATCTACGTTCTTACACGGGGAGCGGGTGGGAATTGAGTAGCGAAAATTGATACGGGGATAAGAGGAAATTATTTTCCGATGCACCACTCACCATTCACCGAACCGATGCAAAGAAAACCGCAATGAATTTTTCCGGTTATCCCGGCAGGGAATTCCAGCGGCGCAGGGCTTTCAGGGCGGCGTTAAAATCCCGGGGAAGCGGCGCTTCGATCTCGATGGGCCGGTTGTCAACCGGATGCAAAAAGGCCAGGCTGCGGGCGTGGAGCGTTAAGCGATTGATCAAACCCGAGCGGTCATCAAGATCGCGGTGGACGCCCGGCTTAATATCGCTGATGGCCAGGGCGGCCCCGGGATTATAGAGCGGATCCACCGCCAGGGGGCAGCCGATATTGCGCAGGTGCACCCGGATTTGATGGGTGCGGCCGCTCTTGGGCTGTACTTCCAGCAGGGCAAAATTGCGGAACTCTTCCACCAGCCGGTAGTCGGTGCGGGAGGGTTTCCCCTGCGCGTCGATCCGGGTAAGTTTTTTCCCCGAAGAGGACCGGCTAAGCGGCAGATCGATAATTCCTTCCGGCCTGGATGGGCGTCCCCGGACGATAGCCAGGTAGGTTTTCTGAATTTGCTGCTCTTCGAACAAGCCGCTCAATTCCCGGTGCATATCCGGGTTGCGGGCCATGAGCACCACCCCGCTGGTATCGGCGTCGATGCGGTGCACGGTGTAGACCTGGCGCAGGGTGCTGCCGGTCTCCTGCTGCAGGAAACGCTCCAGCAGGTCGATCAGGTGCAGGCGCTTGCTGCTCCAGCGGTCCGGGATGACCGGAATTCCCGCCGGTTTGTGTACCGCGATCAGGTGGTCATCAATGTACAAAATATCTACTTGTTTTTTCCGCTTTTGAGGGTCGCGGAAAGGGATCGATTTTTTCATTTCTGATTCCTGTTCAAAATACTTCCCCTGGGGAAGTGTTCAAAAAACAAGCCCCCGCGACGGCGGAGGCTTGCAAAGGCTGTCCAATTGGCTGACTTTATCCCTTGGTCGCTTCGATCATGATTTCGGTCATGCGGTTGACAAAATCCGTCGGCGAACTGAGGTTTCCGTCGATCAGCAACGCTCCTTCGTAGAGCTGCAAAATGCTTTTGCGCAGCAGCGGATCGGTGCTGTTGCCCATATTCAGCCGGGAGAGGTTCTTGATCAGCGGATGGGCGGTGTTGATTTCCAGGATGCGTTTCGAGCCGCTGAAGTCCTTCTGCATCATCTTCATCATCCGCTCCATCTGCGGGTCCAGGCCCTCTTTGCCCACCACCAGGGTGGCCGGCGAGTCCACCAGGCGTTTCGACTCGATCACATCTTCCACCCGGTCGCCCAGGGTCTCTTTAAATACCTCAATAAGCGATTTGGTTAAGTTCTCGTTCAGCCGCTCGGTTTGGTCGTCCTGGTCTTTTTCTAAATCCAGGTCTGCTTTCTCAATTGATTTGAGCGGCTTCTTGTCATACTCGCCGATGCTGGGAATGACAAACACATCCACCGGGTCGGTCAGCAGCAGCACCTCAATCTCCCGTTTCGTAAAATACTCCAGGTTGGGATTCTTTTCCAGCAGGTCGCGGCTTTCCCCGGAGAGGTAGTAAATCTCCTTCTGGTCCGTATTCATCCGGGAGACATAGTCTTTCAGGGAGGTCAAATGTCCCTTTTCGGTCATGGTGGATTCCATACGCAGCAGTTCGATCAGCCGCTCCCGGTTGCTGTAATCGCTGTTGACTCCCAGCTTGAAAATCGGCCCGAAATTCTTATAAAACGTTTCGTATTTCGACGGTTCATTTTTGGCCCAGTCTTCCAGCAGGGCCAGAATCTTATTCACCAGGGTCTGGCGAATTTTAGCCATGACCGGGCTGCTCTGGGTCACCTCCCGGGAGACGTTCAGCGGCAAATCTTCCGTATCGACCACGCCGCGCACAAAGCGCAGGTAGTCCGGGAGCAAATCCTTGCAGTCGTCCTGGATAAAAATCTTGTTGGAATAGAGGTGCAGGCCCCGCTCCTCCTCGGGGCGGAACATGACCGGCGGAGCGCTTTGGGGGATAAACACCAGCGCTTTAAAATTGACCGCCCCTTCGATGCTCAGGTGCAAATGACCGAGCGGGTCCTGAAAATCGTTGGAGATGAATTTATAAAACTCGTTGAGTTCCTCTTCTTTTATCTCGCTCTTATTCTTATGCCAGAGCGCTTCCACCCGGTTGACGGTTTCGTTGTTGAGTTTGATCGGGAAATCGACAAAATTGGAATATTTCTGGATGATGTGCTTGATCCGGTGTTCTTCGGCAAATTCTTTGGCGTCGTCTTTGAGCTTAAAATAAATTTTGGTTCCCCGCCGGGGCTTATCGATTTCCTCGATGGTAAAAGAGCCTTTGCCGTCGGATTTCCAGCGCAGTCCCACCGAATCTTTGTCGGCGTGTCGCGTTTCGATGACGACTTCATCGGTAACCATGAACACGGAGTAAAAACCCACCCCAAACTGGCCGATCAACTGGGCGTCGAGATTCTTTTTGTCCTTCTGGAGTTCCTTCAGAAATTCTACCGTGCCGGAACTGGCCACCGTGCCGATCCGTTTGATCAGGTCCTCTTTGGTCATCCCGATGCCGCTGTCTTCGATGGAAATCGTATGTTCTTTGGAATCGACATTGATTCTGATTTCCAGGTCGGCCTCGGCATCCAGAATGTCCTTATCGGTCAACATCCGAAAGCGCACTTTATTCAGAGCGTCGGAGGCGTTGGAAATCAATTCTCTCATAAAAACTTCCGGATGGGTGTAAAGAGAATGCACGATCAGGTGCAGCAATTCCTTCAACTCGGCCTGGTATTCGTATTTCTGAACTGTTGGAGTTGCTTGTTTCGCCATACCAACCTCCTTTTCTTATATATTTCCAATTCGGGCAATCCGGTTTTATCCCGGCTTTTTCAAAAGCGGGCAAATTTAAAGCATTGATCCGGGCAGATCAAGTCTTTCGCAGAACTTTAGCTCGGCCCGAAATGCTCATCGTGAACGGGATTTGGCGGCTCGCGGTTCCCGATCTGGCGCCGCGCCCCATTCCAGCAGGGTCCGGGCGATATTGGTGGCGTGCCCGTTGATGCGCCGGAATTGCCCCATCAAGTCCTGGTGATATTCACTGGTGGCCAGGGTCTCGGGCACCCGGCTTACCAGCCGCTCGAAGTGGGTGCGCATCAACTGGAGCTGCATGTGGCGATATTTCTTCAAAATTTGCTTCATCTTTCTGGCCTCTTCCAAATTAACGTCTTTGAAGACCTCCAGGGCGCGCTGCAATTGCTCCACCGTGCGCCGGTGGTAATCGCATAACTCCCGCTTCCCCGGCTCGGAAAAGCGGAAATCCCCGGCCAGCCAACTCTCCGCCCGGGGGAAAAGGCTCTTGGAAACAATGTCGGCAATCTGTTCCAGGTCGGTGACCGTGTACATCATTTGAAATACTTCGTCGATCTGGTCAGAAGGCAAATCTTTTTGGCTGATCTGGGTGAGATAATGGTAAATCCGCTGTTCCAGGAAATCGACTTCCTCTTCGTTGGCGGCCAGTTCTTCCATCACCTCCCGGTTGCGCTCGGTAAAGGGCAGGATAATTTTTTCCACCATATTTTCTACAATAGCGCCCATTCGCAAGACTTCCGCTTTGGCCAGGTTCAGGGCTAATGCCGGCGTTGCCAGCACGGCCGGGTCCAGGTAGCGAGTTTTAAAGGGAGAGGGAACTTCCGGGGCCGGTAAATCCGGCAGGATACGTTCGAACCAGCGGGCAAACTGCCGGGTAAAGGGCAGGGCGATGATCGTTAAAGCTACATTGAAAAGCGTATGGGCGTTGGCAATCTGCCGGGGCGTTTCGGCGGCCAGGCGCTCGGCATCGCCCAATTGTGCGGCGACCGGGGAGATCATGCGCACCAGGTCGGCAAACCAGGGAATCCAGCCGATAAAGATCAGCACCCCCAGCACTTTGAAGGTGATATGGGCCAGGGCAACCCGCTTGGCGGCCCGCTCGGTGTTCAGCGCGGCCAGGGCGGCGGTCACACAGGTGCCGATGTTGGCCCCAAAGAGCAAGGGAATCCCGGCCTCCAGGGTTAACAGCCCCTGGCTGGCCAGCACAATGATGATCCCGGTAAAAGCGCCGCTGCTCTGGATTAAGGCGGTAAAGACCGCACCGACGAGAATGCCCAGCAAGGGATTCTCCATCCGGATCAGTAAATCGAGCACCGGGGGGTAACTGCGTAAGGGATACATTGCCTCGGACATGATCTGCATCCCGAAGAAAAGCAGACCGAACCCCAGGACCGTTTCGCCGAGGTGCCGGTAGCGCTCTTTCTTGCCCAGGAA
>JAJRYW010000562.1 GCA_024275555.1 Calditrichota bacterium
AATGGGTGGTGCTGGAGGTGTATGATCTTCATGCCCGGAAGATAAAAACGCTGGTGAACGAGCGAATAGCGGCCGGACATTATACCGTTCAGTGGGACGGCCTCAACAACGCCGGGCAGCCGGTTGCCAGCGGCGTGTATCTGTACCGTTTGAAGGTTGGCAATTTTTTGCAAACACGGAAGATGGTTCTGATGCGTTGAGCTTGCCATTTCAGCGATCCCATACTTTTACCGGGAAACCGCCGGAAAAGGCGGACTCTCCGACGAGGCAGATTTGCGAAGAACGATTTGTTATTCATCCGGAAACCGTAAATCATTTTGGGCATCGATATGGCTTTGTCTTTTGAATCCCCGAAAGGGCTATGTTCCGTCCCGTAATGATCTTCTTGATATGAACTGACAGAATACATTAAATTTGGGGGATGTTGAGTTATGATTTCCCAAAATCGTTAAAGCGCCTGCAAAAAAGAAATTATTGGAGGGGCTAAAATGGTAATTCTTTCCAGGAGCAAATTTTTGCTGGCATTATTCGTCGTTCTGAGCCAAACCGCTTATGCTCAGCAGCCGTTTATTGCAAAACCTTCCTCGGTTAATAACGGAAGGCATGTTCAGAGAATCCTAACCGGTCCTGCTCATCCCATTTCCGGTGCAGCTATGGAGGAAATTAGACGGTCAGGAAATACGGCCACCCAGGTAAGCTACCTTTCCCCGCGCCAGAACCAAACAGATGTTCCGCTCAATACAGAAATTGAAGTACACTTCGCGACTTCTCCCGATACTCTCTCCCTTAGTCGCGCAAATATCAAAATATTTGGCGACCAAACCGGCGAATATCATTTTAACCATTTTATCGTTTACGATGCTCAAAATGATCCCATCGGGGTGCGTTTGGAACCCAACGCAGATTTTAAGGTTGGGGAGCGCATTCAGATTATCCTCACCAAACGGATTCGCTTCGCTGATTCCACCCAATTTCACGGGTTTGTGTGGGAGTTTACCTGTGAGACCCGTTATGGATCGGGGCAGTTTAGTCATCAAACCAATATTTACACGGGAAGCCAATTTGCGGCCTGGCACATTGCCAGCGGGGACCTGGATAACGACGGCGACATCGACATCGTCACCGCCAATCCCACCGAGGAGATCGCGGTGCTTCTGAATGATGGAAGCGGCGGTTTCAGCGCAAATGCGACCTACTCCGTTCCCGGGTTTCCGGTGTTTGTCAGCCTGGCGGATTATAATCGTGATCAGTTTTTGGATATCTCGGTGGTCAGTGATTCTAATCTGTATGTATTTCCCAATAACGGGGATGCTACATTTGGGTCGCCCGATGTTTACCTGACTCCCCACCCGTCCCGCCCCTGGGAGCGCGCCTGGAGCATCGCCAACGCCGATATGGACCGGGATGGCTACATAGACATTATTGTTTCCAACGTGAATGGCGGCAGTTTTGATATTTTCTACAATGACAGCAGCGGCGGTTTTATCCGCCAGAGCATTTACGTCACCCTGCCGGCCACCCCGGAACACCTCACCACAACAGATTTTGACAAAGACGGCGACTTCGACATTCTCTTTTCCGACAATTTTGCCCATACGGTCAATGTTTATTTGTATGAGAACGGCGGCTTTCCCTATACCATGGCAATCTTTGTCAATGGCGAGCTGAATTCCATCTATTGCAATGATTTCAGCAGCGAAGGCGATACGGATATCCTCCTGGGCACCGGTTTTTATTCTCCGGCAGACAATAAAATCATCATGATTCTCCGTGATGGGCAAAACACCCAAACCTACTACTACCCGGTGCTGATGAACCCCAATTACGCCATCGGCAGCGACGTCAACAGCGACGGTTTTCTGGATGTCATTAGCGCCCATAACGCCCCAACGGCATTCAACAATATTTCCATTCTCCTCAATGACGGAAGCGGTTTGCTCCTCCCTCCCGAGTATGTCGGTGATAATGTTTACTCCCCCTTTGCCGTTACTGCCGCAGACTTTAACGGCGATGAAACCATCGACTTTGCCGCAGCCAACGCCGGCGCCAGTTGGGTTTCGGTCTTTTTCAATGACGCGGTAGTTGCCATCGGGAAAGAAGTTTCTCGGCCAATCGGGCGGTTTGAATTAGAGCAAAACTTCCCCAATCCCTTTAACCCCCTTACCAATATTGAATTTAGAATTATGAATTCCGAATTTACAACACTGAAAATCTATGATCTGTCGGGCCGGGAAGTCAAAACACTGGTCAGCGGGCAAAAAGCAGCCGGCAGCTACACCGTGCAGTGGGACGGCACGAACAACGCCGGGCAGCCGGCAGCTAGCGGAGTGTATCTGTATCGCTTGCAGGCGGGGAAATACACGGCAATGCGCAAGATGCTGCTGGTGCGGTGAAATCACATAATAACAGAAGGGCAAGATCGGTGAATTCATCATTATGTGAAATATTTAATTAAATTGCTTGATATTCGCGCCTCCATTACTGAAATTTAGGGTGTTCAATATAATAGGCAAGTTTTGTCATGTGTGCTCACATTGAACGCCGCCCATTTTTTACCCCCCTTTTACAAAGCAGCAGGCGCCTAAAATTCGGCTGACAATCGCCGCAGAAATTGCGGCAGAAACACTCCCAGGAAAATATTTCCGGACTCCAATAGCGGCCCGGTTCCTTTTGGGAGCCGCTCCGGTGTTATTGGATTGAATTTGGACCTCCGGCATTTCTGCCAGGATGATTTTTCGGCCTTTTTCCAATGAAAAACTTACTTGGCATTTACTTGCCGGAGCCTGATATGCAACCCATTGCTTCAAACTTTGAAAGGAAGTCATATCATGGAAAAACCGATAAACAAATCGATGACATCCGCGATAATTTTCTTTTTTATTTTGGCCGGCGTCCAGGTGCTTTTTGCCCAACCGCAGGATTGCACCCTTTGTCATCAAACCGAACACGACCTCTGGCTAAGCAGCCGCCATGCCGACACCCAAAACGATGTCGCGGATGAATTAGCGGAAGAATGGGCCGGATTGCCCGCCGATTCGGTGATTCTGGGGCAGGACGCCGAAAACTGCGTGGCCTGTCATGGCGCCCGCGCTGTTACCCTTTTTGGCGGGATGACGGAAGTTGAGGTGCTTAATCATTTCTTCTCTACCACCAACGGGGTTTTCACCGACTCAACTCACGCTCTGGATCCCGCCAACTGGCCTCATGTCGCATGTGAAACCTGCCATGATATGCCGGCTGATCATCCCTTAAGCCTCCCAACATTATCGATCTTCAATTCCACCACTGCCCAATATGATTCGCTGGGCAATGCCAGTGTTTTATGCGGGCAATGCCATGGAACCCTGCGCTTCGCCGGCACCGATCATAGACGTTATGACGCCTGGCAGATGAGCAGGCACGGCCGCGGCGGCCAGCAAGATGTTGCTGCCGAATTAGCGGAGGAATGGGCCGGAAGCACCCCGGAACAGGTTATTAATGAAGAAAACTGTATCGCCTGCCATGCTTCCACTGCAGTGCTTATTGACGGAGGCGTTACAGAGGCGGAAGCCCTGGAAAATTTCTTCACCACCTCCGGAGGCGTCTTTACAGCCGGCACGGCGCCGGCAGACACCCTGCGTTGGCCGGATGTCTCGTGCACTTCCTGCCATAATCCCATCCACCCCGATACGGTTTCCTACTTTAATTCTGCCACCCGGGATTACCAGGTAATGAGTTCATCACAGGATTTGTGCGGGCAATGTCATGGCAATTTGCGTTTTGCCGACACCGATCACTTAAGCTACAATATTGCTTCCGGAACCGGTGGAATCGGTGTGGCGGACACACTCACCATGCCCGGCATTCAATGTGTGGATTGCCACATGCATGTCGGAGATATGGATGACACCAACTCCCTGATGTACGGCGGACACACCTGGAATGTATTTATTGAAGAACCGGACGGCAGCACCACGGCCTCATGCACCAATTGCCATCTCAGCATCGGCGCAAATTTGGCGCGAATTATCGTAGAAAACTGGCAAGCGGAATTTTCCGGGCAGGACTCGATTGCTCAACTCAAGGTTGCCGCTGCCGACAGCTTTTTAAGCGGAAGCAGCGATACTCTATTGCTCCAGTACCTGGACGAAGCGCAACACAATTTGGAATATGCCGAATCCGATGAAAGCGGCGGCGTGCATAATCATATCTATGTTATGGCCTTGCTTAACGACGCCGTCGCCAAGTCCGATTTGATCCTGACCGGGATTGCCGAGTCCCCGGGAAATATTGCCCGGCAGTTTGCCCTGCTTCAGAACTATCCCAACCCCTTCAACCCGACGACCAATATTGAATTTAGAATTGTGAATTCCGAATTTGTAACGCTGAAAGTCTATGATCTTTTGGGCCGGGAAGTGAAAACGCTGGTGGATGAGCGCAAAGCACCGGGGGCCTACACCGTGCAGTGGGACGGCGCGAACAACGCCGGGCGGCCGGCAGCCAGTGGAGTTTATTTGTATCGCTTACAGGCGGGGAAATATACGGCAATGCGCAAGATGCTGCTGGTCAGGTGAACCCGCATCAAAAAGGGATAGTGTAATATAGGAGCGTGTATGTAAATTCCGGCAGACGGGGGGAATCATGAGAAATTACATGCAAATCCCGCTGAACTTCTTGTTGTTAACGATGCTATTCGGCTGGTCTGGGCAAAGCAATGCCCAGACCAGTATGCTTTACCCGGGAGACACCCTCCGGGTATCAGCGCCGGCGTTTATTGCCGGCAAACCGGTCGGAACGCTGACGGACCTCAGAAACGACAGTTTATTCATTCGCGTAAAAAATCGTCTCTTAGCAATTCCGGTTGGGAAGATTACCAAACTGGAAGTCTCAAGGGGAAAAACCAGCCGCTCCAGACAAGGGGCTCTCACCGGCGCACTGGTAGGGGGACTCGCGTTGGGGGTGTTGGGCGCCGCAGACGTTTCCGGCGACCAGGATAGCTGGGAAGTTTTTACCCCGGAAGAGGCCTTCGCAACCGGCGTGGCAACCGGTGCATTGTTGGGGGCGGGAATCGGGGCTATTATCGGCAGCGGCTTAAAAACAACGCGATGGGTAAAAGCGCCTTTGCAAAACCTGATCTTACCAAAAAAACCGGTTGCTGAGCAAAGGAAGGAGCTGCCGGTGAAAACGATCTCCGGGCCGGCCCCGTTAAGTCGGCAGTGGCGGATCTCAGCCAATCTGGCCACTTGCTCCCCCGGGCCGGCAGGCGATATAGAAAGAGCCATGATCCGGGCCGGCTTCGGGGAAACTATGCCCGGTGGATTCCTGGGCGGACCGGTGGAGCATCCCTTTTCCAGAACCGGCTACGGGAAATTCGGATTCCCCTGGACGCTTTCCCTGCAATATCGCTGGAAGCCCGCCTGGGAGATCGGAGTGCTGATGAGCAACACGGTAATTGGCGGAACCTTCGGGTACCAAAAGCCCTCGAAATATTTGGAAATTGAATACCGGGTGTTCACCGTGGCGCCGCTGCTCTATTTTCATCCCGCCGGCATTCTGAGGTTGGGCGTGGGACCGGCGCTTTTCCGCACCAACAGTCAGCAAAACTCCGGAGGAGAAACCGTACAGGAATACTCGCATAATCAATTCGGCGCGCTGCTTGACGTGAGGTTATCTTACCCGGAAAAGACCTTGCTCTTTGTGGAGGTAAACGTGCAGTATCGGTTAATGAATACAGTGAACATTGGCCCCTTCACAGCGGGGGGAGGGGAAAAAGCAACCCTGCCGGCATTTAAGGTCGATTATTCTCACAGCTATTTCGGAATAGGGCTGGGGCTGCATTTTTAACCTCTCAATTGTTTTTACGGTTCTGTCATAAAAAAGGCTTGGGGATGGCAACAAGCACAGCGGGTCACAAACGGAAATTTCTACTGCAAGGAATCTGCCTCTTACTTCTTTGGCAAGCGTCTTTCTCTGGCGCCTTCGCCCAACAAACCGACCTGCGCTTTACCCACATCTCCCTGCGGCAGGGGCTCTCCCAATCCACGGTGTTTTCTATCGTTCAGGACACCATTGGCTTTATGTGGTTTGCCACCCTGGATGGACTGAACAAATACGACGGCTCCAACTTCACGGTGTATCGCCCGGACCCGCCGGATTCCACCTCGCTACCGGAACCGGGCATCCGCAAACTCTACCACGACCGGGCCGGCAACCTCTGGATCATCACCATCGGGGGCAAGTTGAGTCGCTACTTGCCGGCCAAAGATTGTTTTCGCCAGTACCCGCTTTCCGGGGATAGCGCTGTCGCAGGCCGCCCATATCGCGCCATCGATCTTGCTGAAGAGGCCTCCGGCAATCTCTGGCTGGCGCTTAGCAGCGGCAGCTTGTATCAGTATGATCGTAGGGCCGGGACTTTCGTTCCCCGCTTCCCCGCTCCCCGGGGCAGCGACATCCCGGGAAAGCTGCATCTGCAGCGTCTCTATATCGACCATAACGATGTATTCTGGCTGGGCGCCTGGGAAGGGTTGATCCGCTTCCATCCCCGCACCGGGCAATTGCTCCGTTACCGGAACAGCCCCGATAATGAATTGTCGCTAAGCGGCAACATTGTCTTTGACATGGCCGAAGACGCCCAGGGGCGGTTATGGGTGGGCGCCGCCAACGGCGGCGTCACTGTGTTGGATAGCAATCGACGGATAGCCGCCGTATATCAACACGACCCGCACAAACCGGGAAGCTTGAGCAGCAACCGGGTCATGCGGGTGTTTACGGATAGCCGCCAGGGGGTATGGATCGGTACCGTGGACGCCGGGTTGAATCTGTTCGATCCCCAAACCGGCAGCTTTGTCCATTACCGCCATGATTCCGCGCAGCCCTCTTCCCTGGGCAGCGGCGCGGTGATGTCCATTTACGAGGATGACAGCGGGGTGCTGTGGTTTGGAAGCTCCGGCAGCGGGGTGAACCGCTATGACCGGCGCAGCCGGCGTTTCCGTCGCATTGCCCATAATTCCAACGATCCCGGCAGCCTCAGCGCCAATCCTGTGTTATCTATCTTAGAAGACCGACGCGGCGGGTTGTGGGTGGGCACGGACGGCGGCGGATTGAATTACCGCCCCCCCGGCGAGCAGCGCTTTGAGCATTTGCTCACTCAACTCGGCAATATCGGGAGCAACTCCGTCACAGCGCTCTATCAAGACCGCAGGGGCGTTATCTGGATCGGCGCCGATCCGGGCAGCCAAAACCCCGCCGGTGCGGTTTTTCGCTACAACCTGCAAACCCATTCCCTGGCTTCTTTTACCGGCATTTCTCCGGCCGTGGGCGGGGTAACAATTGTTTTTTGAGGATAGCCGCGGCGATATCTGGATCGGAACCACCGCCGAAGGCCTGCGCCGCTATAATCCGGCAACGGGAACGATTACTGCCTACCGGCACGATAAGACCAATCCTATCAGCCTGGGCGGCAACTCCATTTTCGCTGTCGCCGAAGACCGGGATGGCGACCTGTGGTTTGGCGCCATCCACGCCGGGGTAAGCCGCTGGCGCCGTAATACGGGAACATTCACCCGCTACCGGAGCCGCCCGCAGCACCCCGACAGCCTGGGCAACAACACCGTGTGGCGCCTGTATGCGGATTCCAGCGGTGATGTATGGATGGGCACATGGGGCGGCGGCCTGAACGTCTTCCGCCGCCAAAACAGCATATTCCGACGCTTTACCGTTCAGGACGGGCTGCCCAGCAATGTGGTGTATGGAATTCTACCCGACCAACAGGGCCATCTCTGGCTGAGCACCAACCACGGGTTATGCAAATTCGACCCGGTTACCTTTTCCTGCAAAAACTACGACCAGTCCGATGGTTTACAAAGCAACGAGTTCAACCAGGGAGCGGCTTTCCGGGGCAGGGACGGCCGGTTATACTTCGGCGGCGTAAACGGCGTCACCGTGTTTCTCCCGGAAGAGATCACCGACAACCGCCACATCCCCCCGGTAGCGCTTACCCGTTTCCGGGTGTTCGATAAGGAACTTCCCCGGACCCAGCCGATTGGGTTTACCCGGCATATCACACTCTCCTACCGTCAGAATTTTTTCTCTTTTGAATTTGCCGCT
>JAJRYW010000563.1 GCA_024275555.1 Calditrichota bacterium
ACCCTTTCAGGGTTAATGGTGATTTATCAATTTTCCCAGGGCGTTGCCCTGGGCTATAATATTGACGCCCTTTCAGGGCTAACATAGCCGCTTGCACAATTCATGGTGCGCTCTCTCGAGTTTTCGGCCAAACACTAAATAGAGCTTAACCGATGGAATCAGAGTTTTTGCGAACCTGCGCTTCACGCCGCTCAGCGTCCCTCTATAAAGTAAAGGGAGAAAAAGGACCTGTAATAGCGGTGTACATTTCAAGACTTTGTGATTTTGGGGTATTTTTATACTTGGAATGATTTTAGAAGCAGGTTACCTTTTTACAATATGGCGAATACTTCACCGATAAATGTTACCTCATTGCTGCTGGAATTGAAAAACGGGAATGAAGAGGCTTTCGAGAGTCTGGCGCCCCTCATTTACCAGGAGTTGCGGCAGATTGCTTCCCGCTATTTAAAGAGAGAATCGGGAAAGCACACCATTCAGACCACCGACCTGGTGCATGAGGCCTACCTGCGATTGGTTGATGAAGCGCATTATTCCTGGGAGAATCGCGCCCATTTTTTTGCCGTTGCGGCGCGGGCGATGCGCCAGTTCCTGATCTATTACGCCAAATACCGAAAAGCCGCCAAGCGCGGCGGCGGGCAGGCGGAGATTGCTCTGGATGAGGGGGCGATTATCGCCGAAGAAAAATCCGAGCAAATACTGGCGCTCGATGAAGCGTTATCCCGCTTAAAACTCAAGGATGAGCGGATGAGCCGGATTGTGGAACTGCGCTATTTCTCCGGTCTGACCATTGAAGAAACGGCAGAAGTCTTATCGATATCGACCGGGACGGTGCGATATGAATGGACGATGGCCAAGGCGTGGCTGCACCGGGAATTGCAGCAGCACTAAAAGAAATACGGAAGCGTGATGGATTTGCCATTCCGGTCTCCCCGTTTTTAGTTCCCATTTTGCCTATCAGGAAAGTATGATGACTAGCGAGCAATGGAAAAAATTAAAGGTGCTTTTTAAGGAAGCGATTGCGCTTCCGCCGGAAAAGCGGGCGGCTTATTTAGACGCCGCCTGTGGAGACGATGCCGAACTGCGCTCCGTCATCGATGAAATGCTGGTTTCCCACCAGGAATCTGAGGGCTTTCTGGAAAACCCGGGAGAAGACTTTAGCCGGGTGCTGGGTAACCTGGTCGATGCCGAAGACGCTTTTATTGGCCGGCGGATCGGTTCCTACCGCATCAAACACGTTATTGGCGAAGGAGGTATGGGCGTTGTTTACCTGGCCGTGCGCGACGACCATGAATTTCAGAGACAGGTCGCTATTAAAATTATCAAACGCGGCATGGATACCGCTGCACTGCTGAAACGTTTTCGCAATGAACGGCAGACCTTAGCGGTTCTGAACCATCCCAATATCTGCCGGTTGCTCGACGGCGGCAGCACCGGGGATGGCCAGCCGTATTTTATTATGGAATATATCGACGGACTTCCCATCGATAAATACTGCGATCTGCATAAACTGACTATCAGCCAGCGGCTGAAGCTGTTTCGGAAAGTCTGCGCAGCGGTGCAATACGCCCATCAAAACCTTATTGTTCACCGGGATCTGAAACCGGCGAATATCTTAGTTGCTCCCGACGGCGAACCGAAATTGCTGGATTTCGGCCTTGCCAAAATACTCGATGCGGACGCCTCCGGCCAAACGCTCGAGCTGACGGCCGCCGGGGTCCGCTTTCTGACCCCGGAATTTGCCAGTCCCGAGCAGATGGAAGGCAATCCGATCACCACTGCCAGCGATGTGTATTCGCTGGGAGCGATCTTGTATATACTGTTATCCGGATACCGCCCCTATTATTTTAAAAACCGTTCCCGTATCGAAATTGAACGGGTGATCTGCCGGGAATTGCCGGCGGCGCCGAGCAGCCGACTTAAAAGCGGCATGACGCATGATGAGCAAAGGTTGCCGGCCCCGGAAACGGTGAGCGAAAATCGCCTGGTTTCCGTGGATAAGTTAAAAAAAATTCTCTCCGGAGACCTGGATAACATCGTGCTCATGGCGCTTCGCAAAGAACCGCATCGCCGTTATCAATCCGTGGAACAGTTGTTGGATGACATCCGTCGTCACCGGGCCGGCCGGCCGGTTATAGCCGGAAAAGACACCTTCCGTTACCGCAGCGGTAAATTTATCCGTCGGCGCCGGGGGGTGTTGGCTTCGCTTACCCTGGTAATGCTGGTTCTGATTGTTTCGGTAGCCAACATTATGTGGCAGAGCCGCCAGGTCAACCGGGAAGCCGCCAAAGCCCGGCAAACCATCGCCTATCTGAAAGAAATGCTGGCCGCCAGCGACCCCTACGACGCCGAAAAAGAAATGACCATTGTTGAATTGTTGGACAAGGCGTCCGAGAATATCGAAACCGCGCTGAAAAATCAACCGGAAATTGAAGCGGAAGTGCGCTCCATCCTGGCGAACTCTTATATGAATTCCGGTAAATTTGAACAAGCGCTTACCCAATTCCGGCAAGCGCTGGAAATTAACCGGAAATTGTTCGGAGATAAAAGCCTGCCTGTTGCCGCCAACCTGCATGACCTGGGGTTGGTAAAACATTACCAGGGCAAATTTGACCAGGCGGATTCATTATATTTGCGCGCAATTAAATTGTACGAATTGCTGGCAAGCGAGCCCTCCCGAAGGTACGCCGAGGCCGTCAACGACCGGGGCCTGCTGCTTCTGGACTTCTCCCGGGTGGATGAAGCCGAAGGGTGGTTACAGCGATCTCTGGCCATGTTTCGCCAATTGTCCGACCAGGACAACATTGCCACGGGACTTCAAAACCTTGGCTATTCTTACGACTTGAAAGGCGATTATGAGAATGCCGAAAAATTCTATCGGGAATCCCTGGCCCTTAACAAAAAATTATACGGCGAAGAAAATATTGCCATCGCCAGGAATCTGAACAACCTTGCCTCTGTTTTAATGAGCAAGGGCGACACCCTGGAGGCGGTTCAACTGTTAGACCGCTCTTTTGAGCTTCGGAAGAAAATTTTAGGAAACGAACAT
This sequence comes from Calditrichota bacterium, assembly GCA_024275555.1. Lineage (GTDB taxonomy): Bacteria > Calditrichota > Calditrichia > RBG-13-44-9 > J075 > JAJRYW01. Next base: position 3,047 of record JAJRYW010000563.1, read on the forward strand.
CCCGATGTTACTTTAGCCATGCACAACCTGGCCCATTTTCTCAATATTCAGGGCGACTATCAGCAGGCGGAAAAGGTGGAACGGGAAGCCCTGTCCCGCTGGCAGAATTCGCTGCCGGCGGATCACCCCTATATCGCCCTGTCAAATTTGCTTTTAGGGCGCATTTTGATTTCCCTGGGCAAGCTGGGCGATGCAGAACCGTTTCTGCGCAAAGCGCTGGAAATCCGCCGGAAGAAATTCGGCCCCGGCAATCTCTCTGTAGCAGACGCGCAGGTGGTTTTAGGCCGTTGGCTGGTCCTGATGAAACGCTATCCCAAAGCGGAAAAATTGCTCTTAACCGCCAAAATGAATTTGGAGAATGAAAAGGAAATTGATACAAAATCTTATTTGATCAGGACGCTGACAGGCTTGACCGAACTCTATCACACCTGGGGGAGGGCCAGCCTGGCAAGGGAATACCGGAAGCAATTGCAGGCGTTACAGCGTCAAGAATCGATGTAACGCCGTAGGGTTGACAGCGCCAGTCTATTGCGGAAGTCTTTTGCGCACCGGGGTGCGTTTAAAATCCGTGCGATTGAGATTCGCATCCACCCGCGGGTCGTAACTCTCCTTATCAGTATAGATGACATCCCCGGCTTCATTTACCCAGCGGTATTTCCACTGGTTGGAGCCTGTTTCCACTTCGTTGGTGTAGGGATTGACAAACTCCTCCTGATCGGTGAGGGTGAGAAACATATCGTTGTGGATTTCCGCATTGGTTTTTTGGCGGTGTTCGGTGATCTCCCGCTCGATGCGCTGCATGTCCTGCTGGGTGCGGAGCATAATCTCGCCGCGCTGCGCCTGCCCGCGAATTTCTCCCGCCAGCCATTGGGGGGTGATGCGCACCGAACTTTGAATCACGCTGAAGACCGCTTCCGATTTGGCTAACTCATGCAATGGCGCACGAATCAAAAGGGTCTCCTTGTTGCCCCACAGCCCGGCCCCGGCTTTCCCCCAGTTTTCCACCACTGCAATCATTCTCTCTTCATATAAAAAGCCCTTTTCGTTGAAGGCGAGGGTTGCCGTTGCAGCGTCGTAACTGAAGTCGATCATGGGCCCCAGGGCGCGGGCTTGCCGCAGATATTGCTCAGCCAGCCCGGGCAGGCTGCGCCGGTCTTTGACCTGCACATTGCTCGCATTGGGATGGGCGTACCGGAAGGCAACCTGTCTAATAAATTGCAGCGCCGGTATCAGGGGGTAGACGGTCATGCCGTTGTAATTGCTGCCGGGCGGGAACAGCCCCATCTGACCAGCCGGCGAGTAGCGCATATCGAAGAAGAGCACATCGGGCAGCCAGCGGATCATCACCGAGCCCTGGCGGTCTTTCATTACCGCAAAATCCAGTTTGGCAGCGATGGATTGAGCCGCGCCGCCCTGCGCCGTTGGGTCTACCCGGAAAATCCCGCCCTTCACCTGCCAGCCTTTGGGGATTAAAATGGTAAAGGCGCGTTCGTTCGGCTCCTCTACCCGGGTAAAAACCATGGTGGATAATTTCCCGGGCGTTCCGGCAGCGGCGCTTTGCGTTGTTTTCTGAAGCTGTGCAGCTTTTTTACCGGGCTTCTTTTTAGCGGATGAAGCGGATTGCAGAAGCTCCTCCGCAGATTTACCGGTGGTAAAGGTAAGAATATAGGGAGTTACGGTAATCCCCGGATTTTGGACGCTGCGGAATCCTTTCCGGGCGGCGCTGTTGATGCCGATGCTGTAGGTGGTATTGCTCTTTAGACTGACCGGCAGGATGCAGGTAAAAGGATTGACAAAATAAGGCTCCCCGGCAATTTCCGGAAATACGCCCGGAACGCTTTCCACAAAAGACCAGCTATTCTGCTTCACCTCGCCGCTAAAATAAATGCCGATTTCCGGTATATCCGGGTCCACATCGGTTTCCCCGAGGGCGGGCACGGTTTCCACGACTTTTAATTCCGGTACAACATACCGGTCTTGCTGTGCGAACGCCAGCACGGTGAGGCTTAATGTCAAGGTTAGTAAATGATAGATGTTCATGATGACCTCCTTTTTCTTTATTGAATGGGTGACCCGGTGAGGGGGGGACGGGGAGAACCGGTGACGGGGAGACGGGGTGACGGGGAGAAATAGAGGGCAAAACCTAAAGATAAACTTTTGTTACCCCGTCATCCTGTCTCCCTTTCACTCCATCACCTCTTCACCTCTTCACCTCTTCACCCTTTCACCCCTTCACCCTTTCACCCCTTCACCCCTTCACTCCGTCACCTTCTCGCTAATTACTGTTTTACCAATTAAATAATTTCCTGAAAAATTGAATTATTCATCCCGACTGCGTATTTTTAATTTAATTCCATCGAAAAGAATTTGGAGGACCCGATGTCC
>JAJRYW010000564.1 GCA_024275555.1 Calditrichota bacterium
CCGCTGGGCATCGATGATGAGAATCCGGCCCTGGCCAATGCTTTCCAGTTGAAGCAGAACTATCCCAACCCCTTCAACCCCGGCACGCAGATCGAGTTTACCATTCCCAATCGCGCCCCGGTAAAACTAACCGTCTACAACACCCTGGGAGAAGAAGTGGCCGTGCTGGTAAACGACGTCCTTCCGGCCGGGAATCATCAGGCCATCTTCCAGGCCAAAAACCTGGGCAGCGGAACCTACTTCTACCATATCCAGGCCGGAAAATACAGCGCCACCAAGAAGATGCTCCTGCTTCGCTAAAAAAAGAAATCGAAGAAGCCAAACCGGGAGGGGCGCTCTCTCCTCCCGGTTTTAAACAAAATTGTGAAGAGGTGTTTTATGGGTCTATCAAAGAAACCCGGTATTACCCGGTTGATATTGCCGCTGTGCTGGCTGATGGTCCTCTGCTGTTTTTCCGGGATCGTACAGGCGCAAACGCCCCTGAAACCGCGCACTATTCCCAGGGAAGCCGGCAAGGAGCTTCAATACGTCGCCTATTTTTATACCCAGGCGGTGCTCAACAACATTTACGCCCGGAATGATTTTCTGAAAGGCCAGACGGTGGGACGGCTGTTCGGAGGCAATACCACTTCGACCCGCAAAGCGGAATCGGCCTATTTTGAACAGCGCCTGCTGCCCTTTTTCATCTATACCCCTAAGTTGATGAACAAACGGGTCACCTTGCGGGCATCCTTCGAAATTGACTGGACATGGGGAGATGTCTCCTACGGTACCGGGGGAAATTTTGGCTCGGCGCTCTCGGCGGACCAGGTTAACCTGCAAACCCAAAATGTGGAACTGGAGCTGATCCCCTGGAAAGGCGTGACGGTGAACTTAGGCTTGCAACGCTTGTATGATACACCCTATCATCCCTACCGCACCTTCTTTTCCACCATGACCCTGACCGGCTACCGGCTGGCCTTTTGGGGCAGCGACGCCGTGGGGATCACCGTGCGCCATGACCGGGATTTCAGCCGCTACAAGTTCGGCTATTATCAACTCTATGAAAACAATGTGCAGCAAAACGACGACGTGGTGCTCTGGGAAGGCATGGCCGAGAAAGACCTCACCCCGACCTGGCGACAGGGAATTTCCCTCTGGTACCTGCGCGACCAGGCCAATGGAGAAGGCGGCGTGTCGATCTTAGGGCAGGGGCTGAACAGCAACCTGACCGCCTACAACGGCGTCTTCCGCTTTGACCTGGGCAACACCATCGCCAATCCCTACAACGCCGATATTTTTTGGCTGGGCACATTCTGGAATCGCAACCCGGAGTTTAAGCAGGGCCGCTGGATGAACACCGGTTTTCTGATCAGCAATTTAGGCAAGGTAACCGTGGCCACCAATGATGCCGACCGGGAAGTGGATATTGCCGGGTGGGCGGCCAATTTGCGCGCCGGTTACAAATACGGCCAAACCGCTAAAGACGCGGTGACGGCAGAGTTCCTTTACGCCTCCGGCGACCCGGACAGCCTCAGCGACGACAAATATACCGGGGTGATCACCGGCAACACCTGGGGAGCGCCGGCAGCCATTTACATCAGCCACGGAACCTATTTGCTGTTCCCGCATGGCAATGTGGTCAACCGCTTTGTCGGGGCGGTAAACGACCTCTCCAACCTGGGCCTGGGATTGACCGCAGCAATGGTCAATTTCCAAAAAGACCTGATTCCCCATAAACTTTCCGCCAAGCTGGGTGCGGCAATCGGCCGCAGTGTGGAAGCCCCGGAAAAAGGCGGGAAGAATATCGGCAAAGAAGTGAATTTTATGCTCAGCCTTCAGCCCAAGGTGTTTATGAATGTAGAACTGCACGCCGCTTATCTTTGGCTGGGTGATTTTTACAACAGCAACGCGGTCAATGGAAGGCGGGAGAATCTGCGCGACCCGATTTCCCGCACAGGGAAACCCCGCAATCCCTGGACAGTTTTTCTGGCCTTTAAATGGTTGATGTTTTAGTTCTTTTCAGAAAGCACCCTGAGTTCGCCGAAGGGAGCGACTCTGCAGGTAACAACTGAGTGCAACAGGGAGGTCGTTTCGACAAGCTCAACGACCTTGAGGTTTAAGCTCCCTGAGTTCGTCGAAGGGAGCGACTCTGCAGGTAACAACTGAGTGCAACAGGGAGGTCGTTTCGACAAGCTCAACGACCTTGAGGTTTAAGCACCCTGAGCTCG
>JAJRYW010000565.1 GCA_024275555.1 Calditrichota bacterium
GGGGGTAATACTGTGAGACGATGGGCGATTTTTGTCCTGGGCATTTATCTCAGCAGCACTTTTATTGTTTTTGCACAAAAGCAAATTCCACTCTCCCGCCAGGATAATACAGCCATTGAGTATAGTCAAACCTTGCTGAACGCCGGCAACATCAGTTTCTGGGTGCGAAATGATGGCAGTACCGGGCGCAACCCCCTGAATGGCAATTCCGGGGGGCTTTACCCGGCTTACGGAGCTTCCATTGTTTTTTCGGACGGGCTCACCTGGGGGGGCTATGTGCGCGATCCCGATACCACCAAAGTACAGTTACGTGTTGGTGGAACGAATTATACCAGCAATCTCCTGCCAGGACGTATCGTATCTCCGGGGGTTCCGGAGGACCCTAACGCTCCGGAAGTACGTGTGTACCGCATCCACAAAAACTGGCAAAATCTAAGCGATTCCGAATTGCGCCGCGATGCGGCGGAACAGTTTCATATGGGCGATACCAGCCAGGTTACCGCTGAAGACATCGATCTGCTGAGACAACAATATCAGCGGGATTGGCAGGAGTGGCCGGTTCAATATGGTGCGCCCTTTTATGATTTGAACCACAACGGTCAATATGAACCGGCATCGGGAGAAACACCCGGTTTTGCCAATGCCGACCAGGTGATCTGGTTTGTATGCAATGATTTAGTTGACTACGGCGTCAGCGTTTTCGGTTCTCCGGTAATTGGTCTGGAACTGCAGATAACTATGGGGGCATACCGGCAGCAAGATATCCTGGAGAACATATTAGTACAGCGGTATTTATTGATAAACAAATCCGGTTTTCGGATCGATTCGCTCTACCTGGCCCGGTGGACGGATATTGACCTGGGCCTTTACACTGACGATTATGTGGGTTCGGATTCCGCGTTAGCGCTGGGTTATAGTTATAATGCCTTCCCGGAAGATCCGGAGTTCCGCGAGCTAAATCTTTATCCTCCCGCCGTTGGTTACACAATGCTGCAAGGGCCGATAATTCCCTCTCCCGGCGACACGGCTATCTTTAATTCTCAACCAAGGTTTGACTATAAAAACTTAATGCTTCGTTCCTTCACTTACAGTTTTCCTCTTCTGATTGCACCACCACTTTATGACTACAGACTTACCCTGGAAGAGTATAATAGATTGCGAGGATACAGGGCCGGAACAGATATTCAAAACCCCGATCCTTATATTGTTGGTTCCGGCCCGAATGCCGGCCAACCCACATTTTTTCCGCTTAACGGTGATCCGGTTACGAACCGGGGCGATGTAGATGGGCAGGGTAACAATTTAAGGGCCGGCGACCGCCGGTTTCATATCTCTACCGGCCCGGTTACCATGCAGCCCGGAGACAGCCAGGAGGTCGTCTATGCCCTGGTGGTAGGGGAAGGTGTGGAAACCTATCCATATGCGGTGGAGATAATGCGGTTGAACACCCGCATGGTGCAGTATGACTTCCCCGGCTTTGACCGGGTGCGGAATGTACCGCCAGATCCCGAGGTGAATGCAGTCTCCTTTAACGGCAAGGTAGTCCTGGATTGGGGAAAAAACCCGCAATTGCTGCAAGAGATTGAGCGGGACGATTTGCCGGGGGATTACTTCTTCGAAGGTTACCAGGTATATCAACTCCCTACTGCAGGGGCTTCCCGGGAAGAAGCCCTGCACATTAAGACCATCGACAAAGAAACGGCGCCACGGATTATTCTGGGCTACAAACGCAATCCGACCACGGGCGTCTATGAATACGGCCCGATTGCTTCCGGAACCGATATGGGCATCCAATATTTTTGGGAGATTAAACAAGACGCTTTAACCGGCCAGCCTTTTGTTGATGGAGAGACCTACCATTTTGCCGTCAGCGCCTACCGCTATACCCCGGCGCCGGGCGCACCTTTTCCGGTGGTGGAGTCGGAATTGGGGCGGGTCAGCGTGCGGGTGCTCAACAAC
>JAJRYW010000566.1 GCA_024275555.1 Calditrichota bacterium
AAGAACTGTAATTATTAACTTTAAAAAACCACTGTCATTTTCCCAACGGGATGGCGTTGCCACGAACTCCAGGGACGGAGAGAGAAATCTGTGCGTATTCGACATTAAATTTGCTGAAATAATTGTAAATTAAAGATAAAGTTTTGAGTGTTAACAGATTTCTCTCTTCGTTCAAAATGACATAAGTTATGTAGTAATATAAACTTAGTTTGCAATAAGCTCTATTATCGGATTCTTTGGAACCATTGTTCACCCATTGCCAGGGAAATTTGAAAACGATAGAAAAATTCCTGGGCCTGGTGTTTATTTTTATCGCCCCGAATACCGGCTTGCAGGCCCAGGTCAATCCGGTTGCGCATTCGGTGAAAGGGGATGCCTAATCCAAAGTGGCCTGAATATTCTTTAACCGATTCACCCTGGAATTTATATCCGATTTGCTCCATCGAGAATCCGGCCCGCAGATCGATACGATCCAGGAATTTTCGGGAGCGGGCCTGGCTCATTTTCCGTTCAATTCCAAACCCGAACCGGTACCAGTCTTCGTAGACGGGATCGGGAATTTTAAGTACTTTTTTCCAGTTTTGATAAGAATAATCTGCGGCCAGGCTGAGACGGGATATGGGGCGCCATTCTCCCCCAAACCCGTATTGGAGCGGGAAACCGTCCAGGTTGCGTTCTACATTGACGGGATCGTTAACCGGGGAATCATAACTGACGCTCAGATTAAGGTTGGCCGGCGTATCCACAAACCCGGCCAGGCTCAGCGCAGAAAAGGGACGCACATCCATACTGATCCCCCCGCCCGGCCCGGAAATCCGGTACTTGACGAGATGACGGGTGGTTAAAAAGTTGGGGTCGTCATAACGCAGTTCGTAACGATCCTGAATAGTGCCGAAATAGTAGTTCCAGTTTACCGCAATCCCCACCCGGGCAACCGGGGAATAAACCAGCACGAATTGGGCTTTGCTTACGCTGCCGTCGTACAAGTTTACCTGGGTAAAGGATTGGCCATTGTCTTCCAGTTGCTGGGAAAATTTGAAATCCACTTGCGTATAGGGTTGCAGGGTTACTCCCACCACCCACTTTTTCTTTACCAGCGGGATAGCAATATTTACCCCGGCAAAATCTGCGGTGGAACTGGTAAAGGAAGCCTTCTCAAAATCAGTATAAATCCGCTGGTACTGGAAGGTGAAAGTCGCCCGGGTATCGACAATGTTGCGCCATTGGGTCAGGGCGTAGCTGGAGAGCATCAGCGAATCCATAGAGGCCAGTCCCGTACCTCCCATTCCCAGTCCTCGTACGCCGGTGTTATACTGGCGAATGCCCACTCCCTTAACCTGCGAAGTAAAGTAAGAACCGGCCTGGAGCGGGATAATCATCAACAACAGAATAAAAAGTGCATGTTTAAGCTTCATGATCATTTTAAAACCTCATTTTCCGGATCAGAATCGTTCTTTGGGTAAGCGGGTGGATTGGATAATTAAACGGGGCCGTTTGCTGCGGTCCGGATCGTTGTAGCGGTAGTATGCATAAGCGGCCAGAAAAGAACTCTTGATAATCGGCTCCAGGTAATAGCCGGTAAATGAATCGGGATTATTCAGTTTTTCCTGCACATACAACCGGGCCAATTGCTGGCGCTCATCTCCGCTGGTGGTTTCCGCCGTAAGAGAGTCCTCGCTAAAGCGGGTTAAGTTGACGGTCAGAATATTGCTGCTGATGGCCTGGCTATCTACCTCGATGGCCGGGGAAGTCAGTTCACTTTTGAGCGGCCAGAGTTGCAGATTCGGGCCGAAATCACGATTGTTCACCGTATTTGCCCAATCGATGGTGAGCTGTAAATTGGCCGTTTCGACAATTACCCCTTCCGGGTAAAGCTGGTTGAGCGTGTCTATATTGAACTCGAGAAGCATTACATGGGGTATAATGGTGGTGCTGTAGAGACGGTCGCCGGTCAGGCTGTAATCTCCTTCCACCAGAAAGGCGTCCGCCACCACCAGCATGGTGTCGATCAGGGTGGAGTCGTTGGCGTCCCGGTAGGTGTAAATTAATTTGGGGCCAATATTCTCGTCAACATTGCGTGCTTTAAACTCTTTGATAAAGGAAGCCGCGCTAAAATCCAGGATCAGCCCATTATTATCCACGGCGTTGGAGGTGTCCGGCCACTGGCGCACAATATTCATTCCGTCCGGGCTGAAGGTCAGGATCAGGGTGTCTTCCCGGGAGGTGGTTACGTTCAGTTCGCCCAACGGCTGACTGAAATCGACATTGCCCTGGTAGTCATCCCAGACATCCGAGGTGTCGGCAATCCACTCGTTGATGACCGGGTAGGCCGTGGCGGTAAAGGATTGGGGGTTGTCGCCGGTAGCTTCGTCGGTAACCAGCATTATCCAGGCAGAATCAATTTGCAGGCTGTCCGGGAAATTGGAAAAACGCATGATCGGCCGAAAGGTGAAGTTTGCCGGGCCCTGGTTCAACGTTCCCAGCAGCAACCGCGAGGATTGCAGGGTGCTGAGAGTGCGGTCTAAAGGATAGTTGGCGTCCAGGGTCGCATACAGCGTATCGATTACCAGTTGGGCGTTCTGTTCCCGGAGGCCGGTCGGGGCGTTACTGCCCAGGTCAAAAGGGTCCTCATCACAACCCGGACTTAGCGCAATCAGGGCCGCGCCCAGGAATAACAGTATCAATTTCTTCAAAACGTGGTTGTTCATCTTCACCAGAACCTCGATTAAGTCATCAGTGTGCATTTCTCGAACAAACCAAGAATATAATGTATCGCGGTTTTTATTCCAACTGCGATTGCAAAAGTCCCGGTTTGCGAATCAAAGTAGGTATACCCTCGCAAAACAGGGCGGTTCCCCGGGGAAGTGAATCCCCCGGGAAAACTAATTGCCAGCCGGCGCTCCCCGGCGCTGATCACGCCACAGGCGGTACAGGCAATACGCCAATCCCGCATAGACCAGCAGAAGCCCAATCCAGGAAAGGGCAACGCCGGTAAAATACACCGAAGGGTGAAATTCCATTGTAATGCGGTGCTCCCCGGCCGGTGCGACCACGGAACGAAGCAAATGATTGGTTTTGTAGATTTCCAATTCGGTTCCATCCTCCAGAAGCGCTTTCCAGCCGTGCGGATAGTAAATTTCCGAGAACACCAGCAGGGCCGGTTTATCCGTATAATAGGCTACCTCAATACGGTCGGGCGTGAACGACTCGTAGCGCGCCCAGGCGCTGTCCGGAGCTTCGATGGGCCGGGAAAGCGGCTTCTCCAGGAGCGCGAGATGGGCCGGGTCAAATTGATAGGTATTCATAAACCGGAGCCGCTCGGCCCCGTCGCTGCTTACCCTGACGCTGTCCACAAAGAACGCCCGGGGAAGCACTTGCTTATTGCGATATACAAAAAGGTCTCCCGAGGCTGTTCCGCCCAGGAATTCCAGCGCCGGGTGGGAATAGTTCTGCTGAGAAACAATGTACTTGCCATTTAACATACTTACCACGGGCAGATTGATGGGAGCGCCCGGGTTGCCCGGCTGAATCAGGCAGTTGGAGATGATGTCCTGAATCACCTGCAACTTTGCCGCGGAATAACCGCCAATGCTCTGGTAGTGATAGGTCCAGCGGGAATCGTTGGCCGCCGAGCGCAGCGGCGGAAGCACCCGGTACAGCCCTTTGTCTTGCTTAATAATGCGATCCACCTCGGTTTCCCGGTAAGCTTGCTGCTCGTATTTTTTCAAATCGACAAACTTGCCGTCCAGGTAGCTGGCGGTCAGCAGCCCCAGGTCGAGGGCGACGACGATGAGCAGGGCCGTCAGCCAGAGTTCCCGCTGGGCGGCTTTGCGCAGCGCCAAAAAGATGAAGACCCCCCCCAGGGCAAAAAACAGCAGGCTGCGCATCGCCGAGGCTTTCAGAATTTCCAGGCGGGCGGAGCGGAGCAACTCCACCAATTGACGGGCCTGATCCTGCCCGTAAGCGGGTGCATAGCGCTGCAATTCCCCGGCCTGGGAAAGGGCAAAAGAAGAGCCGAACAAAAGCGGAATCATCAGCACGGCCAGGTAAACGCCTCCCAGGATGCCCAGTTTCTGAAGCATCGGCTTGTCATCGCTGCGCAGTTTGAGCAGAAAGTGCAACCCATACCCGGCCAAAAGGCACACATTAAAGGCGACCAGGGTCAGGATCATCATGGGAACCCGGAATTTATCGAAGTAGGGCACGTAATAGAAAAAGAGTTTGTAGAACGGGGCAAAGTGCTTGCCAAGCGAAAGCAGCAAAGCCAGGAAAGTTAAAATAGTCAGGCTCTTCACTTCTCCGCGCCCCCATTGGAAAATGATCCCCACCAGGGCCAGGAATACCAGGATCACGCTCATGTATTCGTAGGATTGGGTAAAGGGCAGATCGCCCCAGTAACTGGGGATCACCTTGTTTTTAAGCTGGGGAACCGCATTGCCGGTATAAAGCTCCTGGGAGGTGCCGCCGTGGAACTTGGGCACAATCAGGTTCCAGAACTCGGCCGCGGTGTAGGACCAGCTTGTGGCGTAATCAAAGCCCACCCCTTTTTTATCTTTTTCGGCAATGCTGTTATCCAGGGTGACCGCGCTGCCCCCCCGGGTGGAAAAGGGGGTGTAATCTTTGGTGACGAACAGCGGCTGGGCAACGATCAGCAGGGTAAGAAGAAGAGCGCCCAAAAGAAACCCGTTGAACCGGGCAAACTCCGACCAGCGTTTTTCCAAAATCATCCGGATATACGGAGCGGCGCCCATGGCCGTGAGCAGGGCGGCGGTGTAAAAAATAATCTGGTAATGCTGGGTGCGCATTTGCAGCCCCAGGGCCAGGGTAAACAGGAACATATTCAGCAGTTTGGGCTGGCGCAGCAATCGCAGAAAAGTGAGCAGCACAAAGGGCATCCACATGATGGCGCGCAGTTTGGAAAAGTGGCCCACCACAATCAGGGAGTGGAAGTGGGGCAGGAAGATAAAGCCAATGGCCGCGGTAAACCCGATTAAGGGGTGCAAGCCCAATTGTCGGATAAGCAGAAACATGCCGATCGCCCCGATGAGCAGGTACCAGACCCGCCAATCCACCAGCGGGCTGATCTGCCAGATAAAACTATCCAGCGACCAGGCAATTCCCTGGTGACGGTGATAAATGGGCGTGCCGGCAAACATGTAGGGATTCCAGAGCGGTTTACGGCCGGTCTCCGACTCGTACAACTTTACCTGGTGCGTATTGCCGATGTTGGAGATCACATCGCTGCCCTGCACATCCAGGCCGTCCAGTACAATAGGCTTATAGAGCCCGATCAGCACCAGAAAGATAATTACAAAGGCGCCGATAATCACCCGGGGCCGGTTCAGCAATTCTTCCAGGTTGATGCCGGGGCCGGTTGTTCCGGCGGGCGCCGGATGCTTTTTTTGGGCAACTGATTTCTTTTTTGATTTGGCCATTCTCTGTCCCCATTTCTTTTCAGATTCGCTCGGTATGTTGGCAACCGGTTCTAACTGGAAAACGCCGGCTGGAAAACCCCCGGAACGTTAATTTGGAATTTTTCGTAAAGCAAAGAGATAATATATCGAAATTTATGACAATTTCAAAGGCTGTCAACCGACCCGCCGGAAAGCATTCCGGTTTCGGTGGAATCCCGATAAAATTAGCGTTTGTTCAACCGGGGGATCATCTTATATTGTTCATCAATTTTTTGGCATGAATTGATGCCCGCTTAAAGATCATAAACAAATAGAGGAGTATGCCATGAATTTTGACCTCACTGATGAGCAGAGCTCCATTCGCAATGCTATCCGCGAATTTGCTCAGGAAGAGTTAGCCCCTATTGTGATGGAAAATGACGAAAACAAAACCTTTCCCAAAGAACTGATCAAAAAGATGGGCGATTTAGGCCTGCTGGGAATTATTTTTCCGGAGGAGTACGGCGGCGCCGGTATGGGTTATATCGAATACGCACTGATTCTGGAAGAACTTTCTGCGGTGGACCCATCGATTGGCTTGACCATTGCCGCCCATAATTCCCTGGGGACCAATCATATTTTCACCTTTGGAAATGAGGAGCAGCGGCAGCGCTGTATTCCGCGCCTTACTTCCGGCCAGTCTCTGGCGGCCTGGGCCTTAACCGAGCCGGACAGCGGCAGCGACGCCTTCGGTTTAAAAACCCTGGCCCGCAAAG
>JAJRYW010000567.1 GCA_024275555.1 Calditrichota bacterium
AGCTCATTGCCGATGTCGGACTGGTGGGCAAACCCAACGCCGGAAAATCGACCTTGCTGGCAGCGGTGTCGGCGGCCCGGCCCAAGATTGCCGGCTATCCTTTTACCACCTTGCAGCCCAACTTAGGCATCGTGAAATACCAGGATATCCGCAGCTTTGTCATGGCCGATATCCCCGGGTTGATCGAAGGCGCCCACGAGGGCAAAGGGCTGGGATTGCAGTTCCTGCGCCATATCGAGCGCACCCGGGTAATTGTCTACCTGATCGATCCGCTCGATCCGGAGAGCGAAGACCCCCGGGCAACTCTGGCGGCTTTGCGGAACGAGCTGCAACAGCATTCGGAAACGCTTTTGGAAAAACCGGCCCTGGTGGTGTTGTCCAAAAAAGACACCTGGCAGGATCAGGATTGGGAGGAAAAAGTGCGTAAAGGTTGTCCCTATCCGGTCCTGTCTATTTCTGCGGTTGCCCAAATGGGACTGGACTCCCTGACGCAGAAACTGGCTGAATTGCTGAACCAAAACTGAATATCGAAGATGGGAACGCCAACCACCTCCCCCGAATTAGGCGACGTTCTGACGTTGCTGACCATTCCCCGGATCGGCCCCGGCCGGGTGCGCCGGTTATTGAGCGAGTTTGAGAGCGCCGATGCGGTTCTCTCCGCCCCGTTAAAACGGCTGATGCGCATTGAGGGTATCGATGAGATTTTAGCCCGGCAAATCAAAAACGGGGTGGAGCGTAAGGTGGCGGAGCAGCAGCTGCAACGGATGCAGCGCCTCGATATCCGGGCGGCATCGATCTGGGACCCGGTCTATCCGCCGCTGCTGAAAAAGACCACCGCGCCGCCGGTGCTGCTCTTCTACAAAGGAACATTTCCGGAATCCTGGCCGCCTTGTATCGGGGTGGTGGGGACCCGTATGCCCAGCCAATACGGGCGGATTGTCACGGAAAAGTTAGTGGGCAGCCTGGCCTCGCGGGGGATTGCCGTGATCAGCGGCCTGGCCCGGGGCATCGATACCACCGCTCATCAAACCACCTTAAAGCAGGGCGGGCTGACCTATGCGGTGCTGGGGTGCGGCGTGGATTACATCTACCCGCTGGAAAACAAAATGCTTTACCAGAAGATTGCTCAAAAAGGGGCGGTGCTTTCGGAATACTTTATCGGCGCCCTTCCGGACGCCTCGCATTTCCCGCGCCGCAACCGGATTATTTCCGGGATGTGCCTGGGGGTGCTGGTGGTGGAAGCCGGAGAAAAAAGCGGCGCACTGATCACGGCCAACTTTGCCCTGGAACAAAACCGCGAGGTGTTTGCCGTGCCCGGAAACATCACCAGTCCCAAAAGTTGCGGGCCCAACAGGCTGATCCAGCAGGGCGCTAAGCTGGTCAACTCCGTAGAGGATATTTTGGATGAACTGGCTCCCCGGCTGACGCCGCAGTTGCCGGAAGAGAAACCCCTGCCTCCCAACCTGGATCTCCTGGAGCGGCGCATCCTGGAATCACTCTCCGCAGAACCGCTTCATATTGATCATTTGGTAAAAGAATTGCAAGAATCCCCCGCTGTGGTTCTATCCCGTTTGCTGACCCTGGAGTTGCTGGGCGTGGTGAAGCAACTCTCCGGCAAGATGTTTGTGCGGATTTAGCTGTACAGGTAGGCGAAAACTTCAGTTTGCGCTCTCCCTCGTATCCCCCTCGCTCCAAGCTCCCGCTTGGAACGCACTTTTCACTCTAAGCTCCGCTTACCTTGCAGGCCTAAACCAGGCCGACCCAGGACCGGCAAAAGCAAAGCAGAGCTTTTTTTTTAAAAAATCGTTCCAGGCGGGAGCCTGGAACGAGAAGAAGCTTCTGAGGGCAATCGGCGGGTTCGTTTAAAAGAATTCCTTGCCGCTTGGAAATTCCCTCTTCCCTTTCCTAAATTCCCGACCCTCTAAGAACTAAAAATCAGGAGCGACAGGCATGACTGAAAAGATTGTGGAATGCGTACCCAATTTTTGTAGTCTG
>JAJRYW010000027.1 GCA_024275555.1 Calditrichota bacterium
GATCTCATCAAACGGGTGGACTCCCGGCTTGGAAAAAAAATGGTTGAATCGTAACCCTTTTCTGGCTTCATCAACCCCCTCCTGCTTTTGCAAAGCATCACCTGTCGATGATTCCGCCGTGGTTTGCGCTGCTGCCGCTTTGGTTGAATCTGTGTCCTTCTTGCTCGACATGTACCCTGCCTCCTTAAGTTGTATATTTATAATAGAATCAATTGGTTAAAACTGATTTTCGATGTAGGGGAATTGAAAATTCGACGAAACTTAAGCATAGATAGCTCGATAAACAATTACGAAAACAATCACAATCAAAAAACAGGGGAGCGGGTCCATACCCTCTGAATCACACCCGCTTCCCCGGGGAAGGAAGTCTTTATCAGGCTCCAAGAATACGGCAAATTTTTGAATAATGACGTGCGCTTTGTCTCAAGATTTAATTGTCAAATAATAATAAAAAATTTGTCTTTTTTAAATTAATCCTCGTAAGTTTTAGTAGTTAAAGGCGATAGCTGTGTATCATCCCAATCACACCATAAATGTAATGGAGGTGTCATGAAAGAGCTGTTCAAAAAAACCCTGTATTTAGGCGTGGGCGCACTGACGGTTACCAAGGAAAAGATCGAAGAAGTGGTCGACGAACTGATCAAAAAAGGCGAGGCCAACCAATCCGAACGGGCCAAGCTGGTCAATGAGTTTATGCAGAAAGCCCGGGAGCAGGAGAAAGAAATCACTGCCAAGATTAAATCCCTGGTGCAAACCACCTGGCAGGAAAAGGGTTTCCCGACCCGGAAAGAAATTGATGAGCTAAAACAGCGCATCGAGGAACTGGAAAAACAGTTAAAAGAGCATCATCACGATGCACCGGACGCATAACCCCAGACGATGGATAGAGTCTTAGATGAGGATTTTTCATCTGCACCGCACGTATCGATCCCTGCGCCGCTATCGCCAGATCATCTCCACCTTTGTTAAATACGGTTTTGATGATGTGGTGGAGCGGTTGCGGGTCGAATATTTCCTGCCGCTCCGCCGGAAGTTCCGCAAAAAAACGGCGCTTAAGGATTTGGAGCGGCTCTCCCGCCCGGAACGGATTCGGATGGTCTTCGAGGAGCTGGGCCCCACCTTCATCAAGTTGGGCCAGTTGCTGAGCGTGCGGGCCGATATTCTTCCCCGCCCCTATGTGACCGAATTTGCCAAATTATTGGATGATGTGCCCTGTTTTCCGACCGACGAGGCTGTGGCAATTATCGAATCGGAATTAGGCAAACCGCTTGCGGAGTGTTTTTCCCGCTTTGATAGGACGCCGATCTCCGCCGCTTCGATTGCCCAGGTGCACTGTGCAACCACCCTGGCCGGCGAGGATGTGGTGATTAAAATTCGCCGCCCGGGGATTAAGCAGACCATCGAGGAAGACATTCATATCCTGCTGGATTTAGCCTACCTTGCCGAGCGATACCTGGATGAAGGTAAGTTCTTTAACCCGGTGGGGCTGGTGGAGGAGTTTGCCCAGACTATCCGCAAAGAGCTGGATTTTGTCCGGGAAGGCCAAAATATAGATCGCTTTCGAAGAAATTTTGCCAACGATCCCGGCATCTACATTCCCACGGTAATCTGGAACCTGAGCACCGAGCAAGTGCTGACCATGGAGCGTATCCACGGGATTAAACTCAGCCACCTGAGCCCGGACCAATTGACACTGCCCGAACGCCGTAAACTGGCCATCCGGGCCGCCCGGGCCACCTTGAAGGAAATCTTCGAGTTCGGCTTTTTCCACGCCGATCCCCATCCCGGCAATGTGTTTATCACCGACGATCTCCGGATTGCCCCAATCGATTTCGGGATTGTGGGATCGGTGGATGATCAGACCAAAGACGCCCTGGCCTCGCTGCTGCGGGGGATCATCGATAAAGATATGGATACGGTGCTGCGCGGCATCTACAACCTGGGCCGCCTGGACTACGATTTTGATCCCCAGGGATTGCGCCGCGATTTATACGAGTTTATCGACCGCTACCACGGTTTGCCGCTCCACCAGCTTAAGCCCGGCGTGGTAATTCCGGAAATGCTGGAGGTGCTGCGCCGGCACCGGGTGCAGATTCCCACCGAACTGGCTTTTATGGGCAAAACCCTGCTCATCCAAAACAGCGTTGGCCAGGAGTTCTACCCGGATTTTGACATCTTCTCCCTGGCGCGCCCCTATGTGCGCCGCCTGCTGATGCGGCGATTTCGACCCCGGCAGCAGGCGCACGACCTGTTCCGCATCTATGAAGACTCGCTCGATTTACTGAAATCGCTGCCCTATGAATTAAAAACGCTGATTACCAAAACCCGCCGGGGCCACACCAGCATCCGCATGGAGCATCACGGCCTGGAGTATCTTATTCAGGAGATGGATCGCTCCTCGAACCGGATTGCTTTTGCCCTGATTGTGGCGGCGCTGATCATCGGCTCCAGTATTATCTTGCAGCTCGACAAGGGCCCCTTCGTGATCGGGTTCTCGGTGCTGGGCATTGTCGGTTATATGCTGGCCGGTATTTTGGGAATCTGGCTGGTTGTTTCCATTTTAAGATCGGGCAAGCTGTAGCGCTGTCTTGCCCGGTATTTCCTATCGCAACAAAAACAAACGCAGCGATGCTAGTGTTTCATGCCATTTGTTCTTGTCTGTAGCACGTTCCCCCTTTGGGAATGCATCGACTGTGTCGATGCAGCATCAACGCAGTTGATGCATTCCAAAACAAACAATAGAATCAGAAGCAACACGAGACCAACAAAAACAATCGTTATACAGC
>JAJRYW010000568.1 GCA_024275555.1 Calditrichota bacterium
CAAAGCCGCCTACACCATCGTCTTCACCTACGAAATGGTGGTGTTTTTGCCGGCCATCGGCATCTCCTCGGCCGTCAGCATCCTGACCGGGCACAATTTTGGCGCGGGGCAATTAGACCGGGTTAACCGCACCTATTTTACCGGGATCGGGGCGGCCTTTTCGATTATGTTTTTCTCGACTGTGATTATTTTGATCAGTCCAAGCACCTTTGCCGGGATTTTTGCCCAAAGCGAGTCGGTGCTCCGAATCGGCGCCGAGGCGCTGAAAATTACCGCGATCGGATACTCTTTTCTCAGCGTATACTTGTGCAGTGTGGCCAGCTTCCAGGGGATGGGAATGGGACGGCAATACCTCCTCGCCAACGTGACCCGGCTTTACCTGTTGCTCATCCCCTTTACTTACCTGGGGAATTACTTTTTTCAGCTTGAAGGCGTTTGGTATGGCTACATGGCCGTCAGTATCATCAGCGCTGTGGTGTTATTTGTGTGGCATCGTTACCTTTTTAAATTTTATGTTCGCAGCGGTAAAGTTCAGCCGCTTTAACCTGAAGAGTTCATTTCGGAAACTGTGGACATCAAGGATGTCCGGCAATGCACTGTGAACATAATTTCGTTTCCCGGCTTATAAGAGCGGGGTCGGCCGAGCTAAATGAGGTCGGCCAATTAACCGGTTTCATATTTTGATAGTTTGTGAACAAAAAGAACGGACTTAAACGAACTGTTGACATGTGGCGAAACAAATTAGAACAACTGGTCGGTTTGCTGGAAAAAATTCCGCAACCGCAATCATTTTCTTCCAAAACGGGCGTCTATGAGCCGTATTTTATCCTGGAGCTGCGGGCCAGCAATTGGGAGATAATCCCCCATGCCACCTACACCCGCCTGGACGGTTCGCCGGGCCGGGAAGTGCGCCTCTCCCTGGGAGTTATCGACTCCAGTAAAGTGGACATCAGCCAGAAGGAATTGGATTGCCTGCTCTTCCTGGAATCGGACGCTACCGCCAATAACCGCTCCATTTTTTCCTACACCCAGCCGGTCGGGTTTTTATTGGACTGGCTCAGCGAGAGCCGCCTGGTTGCCAAAACTCAATTCCGGAGCGAGGTTCAGCCGATCCGGGTTTGCCCGGAAAAAGCAACCATCAACCTGCGGCTTAAAAAGGGCGCCATTGGCTACTTCCTGCTGGCCTCGCTCATTTTTCCCGACAACACTATCCTGGAAATCCGGGAGCCGGCCACCGTATTGACGGCCAACCCCATTTTCCTGCTCTATCAGGATACACTCTACCAGGTGGCCTCAGCGCTTCCGGCGGTCTTCTGGCATAACTATTTCCGGATTCAGGAACAATTCGAAATCCCCCTGGATGAACTGAACGAGTTTATCCGGCTCTACCTTCCCCACATTTTACCGGTACTGGACTGGAATAATCTGGGCGAGCATATCAGCGAGAAAGAGTTCCCCCTCTCGGAAAAGCTGATTATTTTCAACGAGTGGAATAACCATCTCCAGATTGATGTGAAGTTCCGCTACGGCGCCAATGAATTTCCGGCCTACCCGGCCTCGGATCGCAGTCTGGCCACCGATCGCAAGCGGCTGTGCATTGTACGCCGCGAGGGAGAGAAAGAGGAACAGGCGCGGCGCTTTTTGGAGGAAAACGGGCTGATTTACCGTTCCGGCCACTGGCACATCGCCTCCGATTACTATTCGCTGGACTGGATGCGCCTGATTGCTCCCAAACTGCAAAAAGCCGGATTTACCCTGGTAAACGAAGAACAACTGCAACGTTACCGGGTGCACCGGGAGAAAGCCCGCCTGCAGATCAAAGTAAAAGCCGGAACGGATTGGCTGAATTTGAATTTCAATATTCTGATCGGACAAAACACCGTAGAAATCCCCGACCTGGTGAAGCAATTGGAAAGCGGCAAACCCTACCTGCGCCTGGAAGACGGCTCCAGCATCTATTTTGACCAGGATATCCAGGAGCGGCTCAAGGAGATTTCCCACTTCCTGGAACTGAAAAACGGCCAGGGGGAAATCCGCCTTCCCATCGCCGGG
Source organism: Calditrichota bacterium (assembly GCA_024275555.1). Taxonomy (GTDB): domain Bacteria; phylum Calditrichota; class Calditrichia; order RBG-13-44-9; family J075; genus JAJRYW01. The sequence continues at coordinate 2,053 of JAJRYW010000568.1, forward strand.
ATTACCGTGCTGCAGGAATTACAGCCGCTCTCCGAAGTGGTGCGAGTGGATAAGCGGGTGCGCACCCTGCTGGAAAAATACCAGCAGGTTAAGAAAATTGAGGCTGTCCCGCCCCCCAAAGAGCTGCACGGCGTATTGCGGGAATACCAGGCGCACGGTTTAAACTGGCTTTCCTTTTTGCATCAATTCTCCTTTGGCGGCATTCTGGCCGACGACATGGGCCTGGGGAAAACCGTGCAGGTGATCGCCCTGCTGCTGCACCTGCAGGAACAGCAGCAGTTGCAGCATCCCGCCCTGATCGTGGTGCCGCTTACCCTGATTTTTAACTGGCACGAAGAAATTCAGAAATTTGCCCCGCAACTGCGGGTGCTGCGCTATACCGGCAATCGCCAGGAACGGATCAAGCATCTCAAAAAAATATCCCGGTATGATGTGGTTTTGTGCAGCTACGGGGTGGCGCTGCAAGATCAGAAAAAACTGGCCGGGGTAAAATTTGATTACCTGATCCTGGATGAGTCGCAGAAAGTGAAAAATCCTCAAACCAAGACCTACAAAGCCATTTCCAAGCTGGAAGCCCGCCACAAGCTGGCCCTGACCGGGACGCCGGTGGAAAACTCGCTTCAGGATCTCTGGGCCCAGATCAACATCGTCAATCCGGGGCTGCTGGGAAGTTTAAAAGATTTCCAAAAGCGCTACATGGACCCCAACGGGGAAGACCCGGCGCTCCGGCGGCAGACTTTAAAAAAGATTGTTTATCCCTTTATTCTACGGCGCACCAAAGAGGAAGTGGAAACCCAGCTTCCCCCGTTGACCGAGATTGTGCAATATGTGGAGATGACCGACTCCCAGCGCGATATCTACCAAAAATGGCTTGCTTTTTATCGCGGGGAGATTCTGTCCCGGGTGGATCAGGCCGGGATGAACAAAAACCGCCTGAAGATTGTCGAGGCGCTCACTTACCTGCGCCAAATCGCCTGTCATCCCAGCATCCTCAATCATGATGTGGAACTGCTGGACTCCGGCAAAACCCAGCTTTTGGCGGATATGCTGGAAGACCTGCTCGGGAAGGGGCACAAGATTTTGATCTTTTCCCAGTTTGTGCGTTTCCTGACCCTGGTCAGAAAAATTTTTGATGAACGCGGCTGGCGCTATGAATACCTGGACGGCAAAGTGCGCAATCGTGCGGAACGGATTCATAATTTCCAGGAGAATCCGGATATCTCGGCGTTTCTGATTTCCCTCAAGGCCGGCGGTTTAGGGTTAAATTTGACAGCGGCGGATTACGTGATCCACCTGGACCCCTGGTGGAACCCGGCCGTGGAGCAGCAGGCCACCGATCGCGCCCATCGCATCGGGCAGGAAAAGCGGGTGTTTGTCTACAAATTTGTCCTGAAGGGCAGCGTCGAGGAGAAAATCATAAAAATGCAGCAGGTTAAAAGAGAACTGTCCGAGGAGATCATCACCTCGGATACCGGTTTTGTCAAACAGTTGACCCGCCAGGATTTGGAAACACTCTTCGAAGACCGGCTGCCCTAAACGACGGCCATCTTACCCAGGGCCTTCTGCACTTCCCGGGCGCTCTTCCAGCGTTTTGCTGCCGGTTTTTCCAGGCAGAGCAGGATAATTTTTTCCAGTTCCGGCGGCATATCCTGCCGCAACTGTCCCGGACGCGTGGGAAGGTTGTTAAACAGGGCGTGGATAATCGCCATCTCGTTTTCACCCGTAAAGGGAAGTTCCCCGACAGCCATCTCGTACAAAATCACTCCCAATGAAAAAATGTCACAGCGCTGATCCGGCTGCGCCCCGGTGATCTGCTCCGGGGCGGTATATCCCAGGGTGCCGACGATGCTCCCCTGCACGGTCATAGCCGTCACCAGCGGCGATTTGGAGAGGCCGAAATCCATAATGCGCAGGGCGCCGGAACTGTCGAACATCAGGTTGGCCGAACTGAGGTCGCGGTGAATAATGTTCCGGGCATGAACGGCGGCTAATCCCCCGGCAATCTGGATTGCCAGAGGAAGGATTTGCTTTATTTCCAAAGGATGATGTTCCCGGATAAAGTGTTTCAGCGTCGGGCCGGGCAAATATTCCATGGCAATAAAACCGCCTTTGTCCGTTTCCCCGGTTTCCAGCACCCGCACTACATTGGGATGATCGATTTCCGCTAAAAGTCTTCCTTCGTTTGCAAAACGGCCCCGGTTCTCCGGATCGTCCCACAAGGCCGGGTTGAGCACTTTTACCGCGACTTGTTTTTGGCTGTTCAAATCTTTGGCCAGGTACACTGTTCCCATGCCGCCGCTGCCGATCACATCACCCAGCCAGTAGTGGGAAATAATATTGGCCTGGCGGCGTGCGTAGGAGTTAAGCAGCGCCCGGTAAATCGATGCGGATGCATAAGCGGCTCCCATCCCGGCGGAAACCGCTAAAACCGGTATCCAGATATGATAAAGGGCAAACAGGAGGAAGGAAACGCCCCCGACCAGCAGCGGCGCAAGCAAAAGGGCGGCGAGGCGTTTTCGTAAGGAATATTTCAGTACAATGATGATCATCGCGGCCGCCAGCAGGGCAATTACGATCGCCAACGCCGGTAGGGGCGGCAAGGTGATAAAACGCTGCTGGAGCAGGGTAAGAAAAGCATTGGCGTGAACTTCCGCGCCCCGCATCAATCGATAATCGTGAAGCATACTGTAATAGGGAGTGAGAAATTGATCCCGCGAATACTCCGAGCCGCTGCCGATAAAGATAACTTTATCCTGCAACAGCTGCTCCGGCAGATGCAGCGAGCCGGTAATCAGGCTGCTCCGGAAGGTGGGGATTGCCCCGGCGCGGCTCTGGGTTAGCCGGCCGGACGCCGTTTGCTGCCAGCGCGCCGGCGGCCCCTGGAAGTTGATCAGCATTCCGCCCCGGTAGAAAGGCAATTCCGTTTCCATTTCTTTTACCGACGGCGCCGCGCCGCGGCGGGCTTGCCGGATTATCCGGTACGCCAGAACCGAGAAGGCCAGCGCTTTCTGCGAATCGGCTGCTTCTATCACCGGCGTCAGACTGCGGGTTTTGGCAAATACCCCGCTCCCCCGAAAGGTCTGGAGCATGGCATGTCCCACTCCCAGGAGTGCATTACCGAAGAGCGAATCCGGCCATTCCACTCGCAGCGCGCCATCCTCCTGCTCCTCAAAAAGGGCAATACTAATCACATTTTGACAACGTGAAAGGGCCTCGGCGAGCAGGCTGTCCCCGGGAGGGTCCAGGGGAAAGCGATCCATCAGGGCAATATCCAGGGCAACCAGGGCGGGACGGTAAAGGGAGAGCGAGTCGATCAGTCGGGCCAGGTAGCGGCGCGGGATCGGATCGTAATAACCGAACTCCGTGCGAATCGCTTCTTCATCAACGATAATGATGGCGGCGTCCCGGCTCTGCGGGCCGCTTTTCAAATCCCGCACGGATATAAAGCGGTCGAGAACATACTCCTCCCAACCGCGGGTAACGGGGTTTTCCAAAACATATAATCCGAACAAAAGGGAGAGGAGCGTCAACAACGCTCCCCCGAATTTACGG
>JAJRYW010000569.1 GCA_024275555.1 Calditrichota bacterium
AATGGTTTTGATGAAGTAAGTTTGCTCATAAGATGACATTAGCGTCACTCGCTCCTCCTTCCCCTGCTCCTCGGTGGAAGGCTATTCCGCATTCTGAAGCCTGCGGCTACCGGGGGCTGGTGCTCTCTGCGCTCCCTCCTTCCACTACTCCGCGGTGGAAGGACTGTTCGTGGCTCCTGCCTCGCATGTGGGGGAGAGCCTCCCCCGGGTGTTCCGACCGCAGAGCATCGGCGTTAGGCGCCCCCGTCATGCCGGGCAGCGACCCGGCATCTGCGCCTCTTGCGCTTTGCCCCCAGTGACGACGTCTATACGTTGTGGCGGGGCAGGCGTGTAAATCCGCGGCTTAAAAAAAAGCGCCCGGTAGAGAGCGCCCGGAAAGATTGTTATGGTAAATCAAGAAAAAAAGAAGGGGGATGTTGCATCCGAACCTCCCTGTTATGCCTGCCCTACATCCCTGTATTTGCAGCGGTTGCAACATTCCCCAACTCGTATGTATTCTTTTTCCCTCCGTTGTAGTTTATCGGCGGAACATGAACCGAAATAGAGAAAATATGTTTTTTTTAATTGCTAAAGAATCGCTAAAAAATGCAGATAAAGGGCAAAAAAAATGCCCGGTCAAATAAACTGACCGGGCGTTTTGGGAAACGGTTTTTCCTGTTACTTAAACAGCAAATACTTCGCAATGGTGGCTAATTGCATGTTGGAAGTGCCTTCGTAAATCTGCCCGATTTTCGCATCGCGGTAAAATTTTTCCACCGGGAATTCTTTGGTGTAGCCGTTGCCGCCAAAAATTTCGATCATGCGGGAGGTGACCTTCTCTGCATTTACCGAGGAGAACCATTTGGCCATGGCGGCTTCTTTCAGATAATCTTTGCCGGCGTCTTTCAGTCGTGCCGCGTTGTAGACCAGGGTTCGCGAGGCCTCCAACTGGATGGCAGCTTCGGCAATCTGGAACTGAACGCCCTGGAATTTGGCAATCGGTTGGCCGAACTGCTGGCGCTCCCGGGCGTACTGCATTCCGGCTTGTAGCGATCCTTCCATGACGCCGATCATTTGCGCGCCAATTCCAATCCGGCCTTCGTTCAGGGTCTCGATGGCCACTTTATAGCCTTTCCCGGTTTCTCCCAGGACGTTTTCTTTGGGAACGATACAATCTTGTAGAATCAGTTCGCAGGTGCTGCTGGCCCGGATGCCTAATTTATCTTCTTTCTTACCCACGGAAAAACCGGGAAAACCCCGCTCGACGATAAAAGCGGTGATGCCTTTATAGCCTAATTCCGGATTGGCATTGGCAAAGATGATGAAAATATCCGCCTCGGCGGCATTGGTGATCCAGAGTTTGGTTCCATTTAATACAAAGTGATCCCCTTTCTCGACCGCCCGGGCTTTGAGGCCAAAAGCGTCGCTGCCGGAGCCGGGCTCCGAGAGGGCGTAGGCCCCGATTTTTTCCTGGGCCAGTTGGGGGAGGCATTTCTTTTTGATCTCTTGGTTGCCCCAACGCAGAAAAGCGTTGTTGACCAGGGTGTTCTGCACATCGACATATATCGCGGCGGAAGCGTCCACCTGGGCCAGCGCTTCAATGGCCAAAATCGACATAAAAAAGCTGCCGCCGACGCCGCCGTACTCTTCCGGAACCTCGACGCCCATCAAACCCAATTCAAAAAATTGATCTAAGATTTCTTTTTTAAACTGCGCTTTTTGGTCCATTTCCATCACATGAGGGGCGATTTGCTCACGGGCAAAATCGGCCACGGCATCTTTAAACATGGCTTCCTCTTCGGAAAGCACCGTAATCGGCTGAATGTAATCCATAAATTCTCCTAATGGTTTTGTCTGTAGAACAGTTATAAGTTGCTTTTGATATCTCTTCCGCCTTTAATTTAGCAGTAGCGCCAAACGGTCGGTTGTGCGGCGGAGGGATGGGCTGTCATCATGCAGACCGCCTGAACCGGCGCCTGTGAAAATAATACTAAACATTATCGAAACAATTCAAGGGAATTTTATGAAAGCCTCTCAAGAAGAAATACTGGCCGTGCTGAAACGCGCACAGAATAATTTTGTCAAACAATATTACCAGATTGCTTTGGATGATTATCTCTGGCTGGAACAGCAATTAGAGGATGATCCGCAGAATCTGCCGGTGATCTGGTTGGAGTTGAGTTGGTGTTACTATTTACTACGTCAATACGATCAGGCGCTAACCTACCTGCAAAAGGCGCTGCAAGCAAGCAATCTTACCCCAAAGCAGAAATTTGATTGCCTGCGATTGAGCGGATTTTGCTACGAATACCTGGGCAATCCGGATAAGGCCATCGCCTTTTTGCAGGACGCCCTGCGGGTGGATGTTGAAGAAACCGGGAAACGTTTTGCCTATTTTGAACTGGGAAAGCTCTTTTTTGTGCAGAATCTGACCGGCGAGGGCAAGCCGTATCTGGAAAAAGCGCTCTCCCTGTTTGGGGAAGAAGAACAGCAATATCGCCAGACCGCCCAGTATTACCTGGGGTTTATTGCTTTCTTTGAACGCGAGAACCAGGCGGCCGAGCAATATTTTACGGGACTAATACGGAACGGTAATTCAGCTGCGATGCAGGCCAGCGGCCATTTTGGCCTGGCCCATCTTCAATACCATCAAAAGGATTTTGCGGGGCTTAAAAAGCGTTGCCAGACCATCATGGAATTGGACCCCAATTTCCATGATAAAGAGACGGCGGCCTTCTTCCTTTGCCGTAGTTTTGTGCAGTTAGAGGAGTGGGAGGCCCTGGAAAAATTTCTGCCGAATTTGATTGAAGGGTACCCGGAAGGACGCTATAAAGCCGCCTACCCCACGCTCCGGAAAGCCCTTGCCGAACGGGAAATCCCGGAAATCTTCCGCAATGGCGGAGAGAGCTAAGAAACAAGCCCGGTGCACCGATAATTAGCCTCAGGATGGTGAATGAGCAAGCTATGAGCGATCAAAAATATAAAGCCTTAATTTTAGATGATGAGTATCCGCTGGGAGAGATTTTAGTCACCGCGCTGAATGAGCACGGGGTCGATTCCGTTGCCGTAACCGATGTGGACAGCGCCATCCGGAAACTGGAGGAGTCGGCCTATGATATTGTCATCTCCGATATTTATCTGCCGGAAAAAAACGGGCGCGATCTGTTCAACTACGCCCAAAAGCGTTTTCCGGATTTGCCGTTTATTTTTATCACCGGCAATCCCAACCTGGAAACCGCGGTCGATTTTCTAAAACGCGGCGCCTACGATTATCTCTCCAAACCCTTCATGCTCCCGGATTTGATCGACAAAGTGCATGAAGTGATCTCCAAATCGCGCAAAAAACGGATCGAGAAAAATATCCTCAACGACCTGAAGGAAATCCGCAGCCAGCGTTTTAAGAACCTGCGTATTTATGAGGATATTTTTGCCAGCAAACGCGACGGGCTGCTGATCCTGGACACCGAGGGGA
>JAJRYW010000570.1 GCA_024275555.1 Calditrichota bacterium
GGCCCGCTCCCAGCCTGGTAAACTCCTTGTGCGTTTCATGCTGCCAGCTCGACCAGCGCGGGTCAAAACCTTCCAGCTTGACTTGAAATTCATTTTTCTCCGGCTGCTCATAGGCCGGAATGGCGTATTCGAAACGAAGTGAGTTCAGGCGATAAGGAATCTCCATCCGGGCAGTCTGCGCCGTGGGGGCGCCCCCGTAAAACAGGGTATCCCCGCCCAACCCGCGCACCGCGCGAATCATGGCGAAAAAAGCCTGTTTCCCTGCTATTGAAACTGACGGATCGTAGCGCAGCAACCCTTCGGCGCCGCCAAACCAGACTATCCCACCGGCTTCCGGATAGATGGTGTATATGTCGCCGGGATCAGCCAAGCGGTTTGACAGGGTTTCATCCCAGCGATAACGCCCCTCCGGCTGACGGGCCCAGAGGGCGCACAGGGCTTGCCCCTCCCGCTTTCCGAAGAGCCAGACATTGCCGTGGGCGTCTTCCTGCAAACGCAGAATGGCGGTGAGCGAATCTCCCGGCGGCAGCGTCAATGCCGTGTCCGGGAAAAAATACCGGCCGGCGGGATCAAAGCGATACACCCTCCCAGCTGCGGCGAAGCGCAGTGTGTTATTGAGCCGCAGCGGGCGCACCGCTTTTTCCGGCAGCCCCTCGTTTTTGCCGTAGCGAATAATCTGCGCCGGGAGCGGCGTTTCCGGTGAACTGAGAGCGTTTTCATCAAGACGCACGGAAAGCAGCCCCTGGCGCGTGCCCACCCAGAGAAGGCCGCTTTCGTCTTCCAGCATCTCCAAAATGTAACCGGAAACATCGCGGATTTGCCGGAAACGGTTTTCGCCGCCGGGCAGCAATTCCAGTACGCCCACTCCCCGGTAGTGGCCGACATAAATGCGAGCGGCGTTTCCGGCGGAGGCCAGAAGCCGGGTGACGCCGATGATGCCGCGAACTGGCGTGGCTTTTTGACCGTCAATGGTTAAAATACCGCGGTGTGTCCCGGCCAGCAGCCGGCCGGGCAGGGAGAGGAAACACCAGGCGGTGTGGGCAATACCTTCAACTTGTTCAAAGCGGGGAAAGGGTTGTGCACCGGAATTCAGCGCAAACACCCCTAGGGTGGTAGCGGCGTAAAGACGGCCGCGGTGCCGGATAAGCGCGTTGATATTTTCATCCAGCCCGGTGGTTTCATCAAAATAGCTGAATGGCGAAGGCAGGGCGATGCGGGCCAGCCCATTGCTCAGGGCAACCCACAGGCCGCCCTGCGGGTTGGCATAAACGAAATTGAGGGTGTTAGAGCGCAAACCGGAGTGCCGGTCTGTCACACGTAGCAAATGTCCGGCGCCGTCCAGCAGCGCCAGTCCCCGCCGGTGGGTGGCCAGTGCAATATTGCCGCCGGGAAGCAGAGCGGCATGAAAGACCAGACTGGTATGCAAAAAAGAATCCGCCGGGGTGGGGATTTGGCGGAAGGCCGCGCCGTCGTACTCCCACACCCCCCGGAAGCGGGTAATGCCCCACAGACGGCCGTTTTCCCGTGACCACAAGGCGGCAAAGGTTTCATTCGCCAGTTTCTCGCCGCCGGGCATCCGTCGCAACGAATCGCCTTCCAGCCGTTTTAAGCCAAGGTTGTGCTCCCGGACATAAAACTTGTTGCCGGCCACGTAGGCGTTATGAAAGAGCGTCTCCGGTTTCCAGGCGCTCATCTTTCCCCCGGCCCAGCGAAAAACCGCGTAGTAGCTGCGAAAAAAGACCGTGTCGCCGATAGCCGCCACCTCCCAGATGCCCTTGAAATCGCGCTGTGCTTCCGGGACATGTTGCTTCAGGGAGACAAACTGCAACTGCCCGCGGGCATCCGGTGCAAGGTAGCCCAGGTCATCCTGCGCGCCGACGTAGAGCGTGCCGTTCACATAACACAGCGCCCGCACGGTGGCATTCCCCGGCGTACGGATGAGCCGCCAACGCCCCCCATCGAACACCAGGATGCCCTGGTCGTTGGCAAAGTACAGCAGGCCGCGTGAATCGCGGGCAATGGCGTGGTTGTTAGGCCCGGCCTGGTAGTACTCTGGCCGGTAGTTTTGGATGGCAGGAAGACCGCTCTCTTGCCGGGTGTGTGGTTCATCCTGGGCAGGCAAAAAAGCCGTTAAAAGAAGTAACCCAACAATTATGGATTGAATGTATGGATGGCATTTCATTGGAAATTGAAGTGTGGGAGAGGTCTCCCCAGTGAGAATCCCTTCCATTCTGTCTTAATTTTTACATATCTAACACGATGCTCAGTTGCGCGAGGATGAAAGAGCACCTAACTTTCGGTTTAAATTGAACTTCGATAGGCAAAAAACAGTCAACCAACAAGATCCCTCGCGTCAACTGCAGCAAATGTTAGCTGTTTTTTATGAGATTACGGCTGCTATTGTGCTCTGGTCACCCAAGCCTTAAGTCTTTTTCGGCTCATGACCTTACCGAAAGATTCCCAATTGAAAAAATAAAGCTTCAAAGATATCTTCTTGAAGTTCTACCGAATCAATCGTTCCAAGCTTCTTTATTAACCGCTTCTTGTCCAAGGTTCTGATTTGATAACACAAAACGATAGACTCTTTTGTTAGTCCTCCAACTCCCTTTGGAATCAGAACTTCGTTTGGGTAAATTTTTCGGCCAGCTTTTCTTGAGGTGATCGGAAGTACATTAACGACGGGCAGAATTCGATTGATTTGGTCTTCGCTAATTATCAGAACGGGGCGTGTTTTACCTTGTTCGGAACCAATGACTGGATCAAGATTGGCGAGGAATATGTTCCATCTAAAGGAAGTCATTTATTCCTACCATTCCTCGAAGTCGATGTTCTCAAAATCTTCAGCGATTTCTCTTAAATCACTCAAGAAAAGCTCATCCTTCATTGCACTTCTAAGTTCATCGATTTTCTTATCATAATCCTCAGGCTTTTTACGGAAGAATATAATGATCTCAACAGGATCATTTTCTGGAACATGATCAGGAATTTTGATTCGAATTTCGTGATTCTTGGGGGTTCTTACGATTTGCTTAATCGCTTCCATATATTTCCTCTTTTGCATCTAGATTTTTTTTGATTCTTTTAAAATACATTACTTGGGATAGAAACTCAAGTGTTTTTCAGAAGATTAATACTCAGCCTCTCCTTTATCTAACTATTGAAGTGGAGTGCTAAGGGACTTAACCCTCAAAACTTCATAATCGCTACTATTATCTGCATGACCCCTTCTTTATAGTTAACGATATGGCTCACTTGCGGCGGGGATTTCTAGCATAGAACATTGATGAACCACAAAACTTTAGACAATCTGCCAACTCTGAATTTTGCACGCCCCCCTGCCGTCAAGTGCAGCTAATTGTTCAAGTGCAGCTAATTGTTGGACGGAGCCGCTATCGCGGAGAATAATAAGCCGGTTAAACATTTCTTGCAACAGATTATTCTCTGCGCTTCTTAAATTGTATCTCATTCACTTAATGATGGAGGTACAATTTAATGAAAACATCCTGCCAATCAAAATTCGACCGGCTCTACCGGCAGCACTGCAAACATCTAAAGCTAAACGGTTTGCGCCCCAAAACTATCGAAGCA
>JAJRYW010000571.1 GCA_024275555.1 Calditrichota bacterium
ATTTCCATTGAACCCATATCCGACAAATCAATTTCAGCAAATTTTTTAACTACCTGAAAAAGAATATCGGCTTGGGGGTCGTCCATTCGCTCGATGTGGTCGTCAAAATTGAAATACTCGATAATCTCGCGGGCGCTTGCAGAGAAACCATTGATGTAGTGTCTCAGGTTGGCAGCTACATTATTGGGATCGGCCGCTAATTTTTGAAAATCAAATTTGCTGCGGTTGTGGAAATTGTGTCCGGCAATTTTGTTGAGCGTTAAGTCTTTTACACTGTCTGATAGTTTTTCAACCTTTGGAAGATAATCCAAAACTTTCTGTTTTGTCGGGGCAAGTACACAATCCAAACGTCTTAAAACGGTCATTGGAAGAATTACTTTGCCATAGTCCGATTGTTTATAATCTCCGCGCAGTAAATCGGCCACAGACCAAATCAGGTTCGCCTTTTCTTTAAAGTTAATGCCAGTCATTCGGTTTCTCTTCATTATGGGGTTCGTATTTCAATATAAAAACGAACGTAAATATACTAAAAATAGAAATTAGATTGCCTTTTTTCTATTAAAAATGCAGAAGCGCTATACTACTTTTACAGAACCACGATTAGCATATAACACGGTTCTACCCTATCACCCTTTTCCCTGAGAATTAAATTTTGCTTTTTCCCGCAACTGTCTTATTTTAGTTATTCCTGATGTCGGATTGCGTCATCCTTGTTCCAACAGAACTCAAAACGGAGAATATTCCTCATGGTCCAGGTTCCTCATCCTGCCGATTTTCTTAAATTTGCTGTTTATTGTTTCGCCCTCGTGTTTATCGCTGCGCTGCCTGCTCACGCTCAACAGCCGAACTTTACGGTGTCGGCGCCTTCGGTGGTGCTTAGCCAGGTAGAATTCGAAATTAAAATCCAACCGGGGATATTGGATTACCAGCGGCAAGACAACAGCGGAATAAGTTATTGGGTGCAGGATCAATCCAGCGGAAAAAGACTTGCCCAAGGGACAACGACATTAAATCCTCAATCCCCTCAAAGCGTTTCTATGACCGGGATAACGCTGCCGGAGAGCGGTCCCCGGGAATTATTGGTTTCTTTCGGCGGCCGGGAACAGACTATCACTTTGCGGGCTATTCCGGGTTTCTTAAGCATCCTTCCCCCGCTCGTGGCCATCATCATGGCTTTAGTCACCCGGCAGGTAATTGTGGCCTTGTTTTTTGGGGTCTGGATGGGGGCCAGCTTTGTCTACTCTTACAATCCTTTCCTGGGATTTTTAAAAACGCTGGACACTTATATCGTTCAAGCCCTGGCTAAGCCCGACCATGTTTTCATACTGATCTTCAGCCTGGCGTTAGGGGGGATGGTCGGGGTGATCAGTAAAGCGGGAGGCACCCAGGGGATTGTGGAGAAGCTTTCCACCTACGCCAAAACATCCCGGGGGGGGCAGTTCTCCACCTGGCTGATGGGCGTGGTGATCTTTTTTGACGATTACGCCAACACGCTCATCGTGGGCAACACCATGCGCCCCCTTTCGGACAAGCTGCGCATCTCCCGGGAAAAGCTCTCCTACCTGGTCGATTCCACCGCGGCGCCGGTGGCCAACATCGCCATCATTTCCACCTGGATCGGCTATGAGATCAGTTTAATCAGCCAGTCGTTCCAGGACCTGGGGGAAGAGAGCAACGCCTATATTACTTTTTTAAAAATGATTCCCTACAATTTTTACCCCATTTTCACCCTGGTTTTCGGATTTCTGATAGCCGTGCTGGTTCGTGATTTTGGCCCGATGTGGCGAGCCGAGCGGCGGGCCCGCAAGGAAGGCAAAGTGCTGGGCGACAACGCCATGCCCCTGGCCAGCTTAGCCGGCGAGGACATCCTTGCTGATGAGCAGACGCCCAAACGCTGGTATAATGCACTGATTCCGGTATTGGTCGTGATCGGGGTGGTCTGTGTGGGATTGTTTTACAACGGCTGGGAGGCTTCCAACGGCTGGGAGAGCCTCTCCCGGGCCTTAGCGGCAGAAGGCAAATCATTGAGCGACGCATCACTGATTCGTAAAATCAGCGCCATCATCGGGGAAGCAAACTCTTTTGAAGTGTTGATGTGGGCCTCCTTCCTGGGCAGCATCGTTGCCATTTTTTTAGCGCTGGGACAGCGCCTGTTAACCCTGCACCAGGCCCTGGAAGCCTGGGTCAATGGAATTCGCTCCATGATCATGGCCGCGATTATACTGACGGCGGCCTGGGCAATCGGCAGTATTTGCAGCGACTTATTTACCGCCCAATATGTGCTCTTCTTGACTGAACAGTTTCTCTCGCCCCAGTGGCTGCCGGTGTTGGTGTTTCTCAGCGCCTCGGTGATAGCCTTTTCCACCGGCACTTCCTGGGGCACCATGGCCATCCTCATGCCGATTGCCATCCCGCTGGCGCATCAGTTGCCGTTGGGGGTAGAGGGCATCAGCGCGGCTCACGCCCACGCTATTTTGCTGAGCACCACCGCGGCAGTGCTGGCCGGGGCCACCTTTGGCGACCATTGCTCGCCGATCTCGGATACCACCATCATGTCCTCGATGGCTTCCGGGGCAGACCACATCGACCACGTGCGCACCCAGCTTCCCTACGCCCTTACCGCCGGCGGCATCTCCTGCCTGTTTGGCTACATCCCCATTGGTTTCGGTATAAGCAATTGGGTGGTTCTGCCGCTGGGAATTATCAGCATATTTATGGTCATCCGCTTTGTGGGCAAGAAAACCGACGGGTAGCGGAGGCAGGAGTATGAACAGAAAAGGCCTGCTGATTCCCTACAGCCTGGTCGCAGTACAGTTTGCCTCCCTGGCGGCCCTGCTGCTTACCGGGCCCTGGCTGGCGCATCACTGGTTTTGGCGTGTGCTGGAATTGACCGGCCTCGCGCTGGGAATTTGGGCCATTGCGGCAATGCGATTGGGAAACTTCAACATCACCCCCACCACGGTTGCCGGGGGGCGTTTTGTGGGCGCCGGCCCCTACCGCTTTATCCGACACCCCATGTACGCCTCCCTGCTCTTAACCACCCTGCCGCTGCTGGCAGACCACTTTACCCTGCTGCGCCTGCTGTTCTGGCTGCTGCTATTGGTTGACCTGATCCTGAAACTCCTATATGAAGAACAGCGGCTGCTCGATCACTACCCGGAGTACCGCTCTTACCGGCAAACCACCAGGCGCCTGATCCCCTTTATCTGGTAACAATTCCCGGTGATTCAGACCGGATTACCGGATCCGCAACAACCGTTTAGAAATAGTGTTTCCCGGGGTGTTTTTCTCCCGCGGTAACGGCAATGGGAAGGTCGTTTTGAGGCGGCGGGAGCGGGCAAGTTGCGTAGTCGGTAAAAACACAAGGGGGATTATAGGCCTTGTTGAAATCGATCCAGGTGACGTCTCCCCCGGCGGGCCTGGGAACATAGAGATAACGGCCGGCGCCGTAGGTTTCCTTCCCGCTGGTTTTATCGCGGAAGATGACAAATAATTCATCGCCGCCGTCCAGCGTTTCCAGGCGAAAGGTCTGGCCTTGCAGTTCAAACACCAGCACTCCCGGGGACTCCTCCTCTTCCACCATCCCCAAAATATTTTCAATAGGAATTTTCTTCGGCTGGGGATATGTCTCCAAACGGGCCGGTACTCGCCAGGCCGGGTCGAGGGGATAGCTGTCGATGAATCGCAGCGCCGCAATGGCAGGATTTTCCGAATCGCGCAGGCGCACTCCTATTTTGGGGCCGCGCTTGATGATAAACCAGCTCAAGGAGCCGTGCTCCATGATCAGCGGTTCTTCCTGCCCTTCCCGGTAGACTTCCAGCTCCTGCACCGGCTGCCCGGCAACGGTAATCGCAGCGCCGGGGGCGGCTTTCAGCCGAACTGTTTCTCCGGACAGGATGAACACCCCCATCTGCGCCGGGGCTTTAGGCGGAAACACCAGCGCATTGCTGCTATCGCTGCCAAACGGGTTTTCTCCCGGCTCCAGCCAATACAGCCCGGCCAGGCTCAACCACCCGGTGGGAGACTTCAACCGTTCCAGGCGGTTCCGGCGCCACTCCTGAATTTCCCGGGCATAGGATGAATACGATGATGTTTTCTCTCTGCAACCGGGCAAGAGCATTACCGCCATTGCCCCCAGTAAAAAAATGATTGCTGTTTTACGCATAACAGGCTCCTGAGTTACCATCACTTATTATGACCCATAAAGGGGCAAGTGCCACCACCTGGGAGTCACTTTTTAGCGGACAAGTGCCACTACATGGGAGTCACTTTTGTGTCCCGAGTTAATATGAAATAACTCATGAAATACCTCAGCGACGGTTCCGAAAATGACTCCCAAGTGGTGGCACTTAGCGTGAGTTCGACATTTGTTTTCTGACTCCCAGGTGGTGGCACTTGCCCCATAAAGATACAACAACGGGCGGGAAAATAAAAATACTCCGGAGTTGTATTTTGTGTCGTTTCCTTCATGCAATGGTAATGTCCCCCCTTAATCCCTCCCGGCTGGGAGGCTGTTGCAAAAAGCTATTGATTTTTTGCAGGCATCCGCAGGTCCCTGCGGTGATTCGGTAGCCGGAATTTGATAGAATTACCAGTATAATCAACCATTGGATCTTTGACAGCGCGGAATTCGCGTAATATGTGATATATTGGGCGAAAAATGTTGAGGAAAAAAGCTCCTCTCCGAGCAGTTTGTAGAGTTTGTTGATGTTGTGGGCAATACACATTAAGGTAAACTCGCCGTTTACCTGCAACAACCCCCTGAGAGAGAATGCTCTGAAGCCTAGGTTGTGTTTAAGGTTGCCGATCACCGGTTCGGCTGTACTCATCCGGCGTTTGAGGCGTTCTTTGGCTTCATCACTTTGCAGTTTATCCCACATTCGCTCGGCATAGACTTCCAGATCACTGCGATAGATGTGGCGGACACCGGATTTACTCTTCCTTGGCAGGCATTGCTGCAATAACGGGCAGCCTTCGCATCCCGACGACTGATAAATATGTCCTCCCTTTTTGTCTCTCCGGTAACGACCAATGTTGTGGAGTTGTTTGCCCGCAGGACATTCATAATAGTCTTCTTTATGGTGATAGGTGAAATCGGATCGTTCTACTTTGCGACCTTCTTCTAAAAGCTTTTTCATATCTGTGGGGCTTGAGGAGTTTGAGCGATGCTGGGGAGTGGGATCGGCAATCACGACATCAAGACCATTTTCTTCTGCATAACGTAATTGCTCACTATTATGATAGCCGGCATCTAAATTCTCCTTGCGTTCTTTATCCTCGCCCAGGCTTTCATCACACTTCTCATGCATGATAGAATAATGGTTCTGCTCGTTGGGATCATTAAACACTTCTGTGGCCACGATTAAATGACTGTCGCTATCTACGGCGACATGGGCATTATAGCCCACATTGTTGAGCTTGGGCATTAACCGGGCATCCGGGTCAGTGAGATTGATTTGGTGCTTGGAACGGTGCTCGGCTTTGAGGCTCTCTTTGCGAGTTTCTAATTGCTCACTACGCTCAATCAGTTTCTCTTCCAATGCTCTCAAACGTTGAATTTCGGCGTGGATTTGATCTATATCAGCTTCTTCCGGCAGTTCACCTGCTTCGGCTAACTCACAGCGCTCCATGTATTCACCAATATCCTCACGAATCCTTTCAATGAGCTTGTCAAGATTATCACTGTCCTTACATTTCTTCTTGCTACAAGCACCCTTCAGACGGGTGCTGTCGATGTTCAGCTCTTTAAAGTTGGAAACTCCGGCATCTTTAGCCAACAAAACCAGTTGCAGAAAATACTCGCCCATCAGATCAATGTGCTCTTTGCGAAAACGACTCAAACTGCAATGATCCGGCTTTAAATCCGCTGAGAGGTAAATGTAGCGAAGATCATACTTACATAAATTTTCAACCTTGCGGGTGCTGCTGATCCCTTCGCTATAGGCGTAAAACCACACGGCCAGCATGACCTCGGGAGGATAGGCATCATTACCCTGGCGGCTATAACGGCTGACGAGTTTATCCAGCTTCAACTGCGAGACCAGCTTCACCACAAAACGACTCTTGTCATCAGCAGGCAGTCGTTCATCGATG
>JAJRYW010000572.1 GCA_024275555.1 Calditrichota bacterium
AATGTCTAAAAAATGCAATTTGTCATGCGCCCATTTTTTTGTTTTCCGGCTATCACCTGGAAACTTACCAGTTGGAGAGTCCTCGATTGATTTCCACGTAAAACCAAAGGTTCTGTGTATGAAACTGTGGCTAAGCGTGAATTTTTCCCCAAACGAGAACTTTCTAATAGGAAATCACCAAGAATTTCGAAAACCGGCCAAAAAATAACCGAACCGTCAGTCTAATCTTTAATCTCTAATCTTTATCTTTGTTCTTGAAATAGCGCCTCCACCTCCTTTTTCATCAGTAGCCCAGGATTGGCGCCAGCAGTTTTTCCGCAGCGGTGCGGTCGATGCCTTTGCGGCGGGCGTAATCGACGACCTGGTCGCGGGCAATTTTTCCCACCCCAAAATAGCGCGCCTTTGGATGAGCAAAGTAATATCCGCTGACCGAGGCGGCCGGGTGCATGGCGTACGATTCGGTGAGTTGAATCCCGATCTCCTCCGCGGCGTTGAGCAGCTTAATTATGGTAGCCTTCTCGCTGTGATCCGGGCAGGCCGGGTAGCCGGGCGCCGGGCGAATCCCCCGGTATTGCTCACGGATCACCTCTTCATTTTCAAGCGACTCATCCGGTGCATATCCCCAGAGCTCTTTTCTCACCCGTTCGTGCAGCAGTTCTGCGGCGGCCTCCGCCAGGCGGTCTGCCAGGGCTTTGGCTAAAATGGCGTTGTAGTCGTCCTGCTCCGCTTCAAATTCGGCTACCAGTTTTTCCAGGCCGGCGCCGGCCGTGACGGCAAAAAGGCCCAGGTAATCCTCCAGTTCGCTTTCTCGCGGGGCGATGAAATCCGCCAGGGCCAGGTTGGCCCGGCTGTCGCGGCGGCGCATCTGCTGGCGCAGGGTGTGCAGTACGGCCAGGATGCTGTCGCGTTGCTCATCGGCGTACAATTCGATGTCGTCGCCCTCGCTCCAGGCCGGGTAGAATCCCACCACCGCCCGCACCTGCAGGAGCTTTTCGGAGATGATCCGCTCCAGCAGCTCCCGGGCGTCCCGGTAGAGTTTGCTTGCGCTTTCGCCGTAGGTGGGATCATCCAGAATTGCCGGATAACGGCCCTTTAACTCCCAGGCAGCAAAGAAGGGGCTCCAATCGATCCGTTCCTGCACCTCCGTGAGCGGAATTTCGGTAAAGCTGCGGCGGCCCAGGAAGGAAGGCCGGTGGAGATCGCTTTGCCGCCACTCGATCTTGAAACGGTTGCGGCGGGCCTCTTCGATGGGCAGAAATTCCCTGTCCTTGTGTTTGCGCCGGTGCGCCGCGCCAAGTTTCTGATACTCATCGGCCACGGCGGCAGAGAAGGCCTCCTGCCGGTCTTCGCTTAACAATTGACTGACCACCGAGACGGCCCGGGAGGCGTCCAGTACATGCACCACCGGCTGTTGGTAGGCCGGTTTGATCTTTACCGCCGTATGGGTTTTGGAGGTTGTGGCCCCCCCGATGAGCAGCGGCAGCCGGAACCCCTGCCGCTCCATTTCCGCGGCAACATGAACCATCTCATCCAGGGAGGGGGTAATCAGGCCGCTCAGGCCGATGATATCCACCTCCTCCTCGCGGGCGGTGCGCAGAATCTTTTCCGCCGGAACCATCACCCCCAGGTCGATGATCCGGTAGTTGTTGCAGCCCAGCACCACCCCGACGATATTTTTGCCGATGTCATGCACATCGCCTTTGACGGTGGCCAGGAGGATTTTGCCCCGGGCGCGCTCTTCGGCGGTTTTTCCTTCTTCTAAATAGGGGGTAAGGTAGGCCACGGCCTTTTTCATCACCCGGGCGCTTTTGACCACCTGGGGAAGAAACATCTTGCCGGCGCCAAACAGGTCGCCCACTTCATTCATCCCGTTCATCAGCGGGCCTTCGATGATTTCCAGGGCGCTTTGGTATTGCCGGCGGGCTTCTTCCACATCCGTTTCGATGAAATCCAGAATGCCGTGCACCAGCGCATAACGCAGCCGCGCTTCCACCGGTTTATTTCGCCAGGCGGCTTTGGCTTGCTCCACCTTCGGTTTCGATTTTACTCCTGAGGCGAACTCCAGCAGCCGCTCCGTGGCGTCGGGACGGCGGTTCAGCAGTACGTCTTCCACCCGCTCGCGCAGCTCGGCGGGAATATCTTCGTAAACGGTAATCTGCCCGGCGTTGACGATGCCCATATCCATCCCGGCCCGGATGGCGTGGTAGAGAAAGGCGGAGTGCATGGCCTCGCGAACCGGTTCATTTCCCCGGAAGGAGAAGGAGATATTGCTTACCCCGCCGCTGATTAGCACCCCGGGCAGGTGGGTTTTTAAATAGCGGGTCGCCTCGATGTAGTTGACCGCAAAGCGATTGTGCTCCGGTATCCCGGTGGCCACGGCAAAAATGTTGGGGTCGAAAATGATGTCTTGCGGAGCAAAGCCGACCTCTTCGGTAAGAATCCGGTAGGCGCGCTGACAGATGGCGATCTTGCGCTCGGTGGTTTCCGCCTGGCCCTGTTCGTCAAAGGCCATTACAATGACCGCTGCGCCGTAGCGCCGCGCCAGGCGGGCCTGGTGAATGAAACTCTCTTCGCCTTCCTTTAAACTGAGCGAGTTGACGATACATTTTCCCTGGGCGTTTTGCAATCCCGCTTCAATTACCGGCCATTTGGAGGAATCCAGCATCAGGGGAACCCGGGCGATGTCCGGCTCGCCGGCAATCAGGCGCAGGAAGGTGATCATGGCCTGCCGGGAATCCAGCATCCCCTCGTCCATGTTGATATCCAGAATTTGCGCCCCGTTTTCCACCTGCACCCGGGCGACTTCCAGGGCCTCGTCGTATTTTTCTTCCCGGACCAGGCGGGCAAAGCGGCGCGAGCCGGCAACGTTGCAGCGCTCCCCAATGTTGATGAAATTAGAATCCGGCCGCACTGTCAGCGGCTCCAGCCCGCTGAACTGGGGACGCCGTTCGATATCCGGCAGGGGGCGCGGCGGAATGCCTTCCATCGCTTCGGCAATCTGCCGGGTAAATTCCGGGGTGCTCCCGCAGCAGCTTCCCATCAGGTTCAGAAATCCGCTCTCTGCGAATTCTTTCAGCAAAGCGGCCATCTCTTCGGCAGGCTGATCGTATTCGCCAAATTCATTGGGCAGGCCGGCGTTGGGATGGCTGCTCAGGTAGATGGGCGCCAGGCCGGAGAGTTCCTCCACGTAGGGGCGCATCTCCGCCGCTCCCAATGCGCAGTTGACACCCACGCTGAAG
>JAJRYW010000573.1 GCA_024275555.1 Calditrichota bacterium
CCCGCAAACCGGTGGTGACCGCCTTGCAGGGGATGGTCCTGGGCGGCGGCTGCGAGATGTCGATGGCGGCGGCCAATGTGACGGCGGCTTTGGAAAGTTATGTGGGGTTGGTCGAGTTAGGCGCCGGGCTGATACCGGCCGGGTGCGGCGCCACCCACCTGACTGCTATGGCGGCGCAGAACGCCGCCAATTCTCTCCCCAGCCAGGTGCAGCCGTTTTTACTGAAAGCCTTCGAAACCGTGGCGACTGCCAAAGTTGCTGCCAGCGCCTATGAGGCGGTGGAACTGGGCTACCTGCCTGCCTCCACACGGGTGGTGATGCATCCCGACCGGCGCATTTACACCGCCCGGGAAGAAGTGCTTCGCCTGGCCCGCCAGGGTTATGCGCCGCCGCCGGTGCGCCGCCAAATATTTGTGCTGGGCGTCGCCGCAAGGGCGACCATGGAATCGGCGGCCTATCAAATGCAGCAAGCCGGGTATGCCACCGAGTACGACCGCTTCCTGGCCGGAAAGCTGGCTTATATTATGACCGGCGGCGAACTGACCGAACCGACCTACGTGCCGGAAGACTACCTGATCGAACTGGAGCGGAAAGTATTTGTGGAATTGCTGAAGCAGAAGAAAACCCGGGAACGAATCGAAAGCATCCTGACTACCAACAAACCGCTGCGGAATTAGTCCGGCCGGGCAAATCGAGTAAAATATAAGTATCTGTTTTTTTGACGGGATTGACAGGATAAACCGGATAGGGAAAGGGCGGCCAGCCGGATCAACTTTATCCGGTCAAAAATCAATACCTGAAAGGTTAGAAAGAACAGAAGACAAAATTGAAAGGGCGTCCTCATGAAAAATGAAGCATTTATCGTGGCAAGTGTGCGCACTGCCGTTGGTAAAGCAAAGCGTGGAAGGCTCAGAAACGCCCGCCCGGAGGACATGGGGGCGGTCGCTATCAAAGCGGCGCTGGATAGAGTGCCGGGATTACAACCCGGGCAGGTGGATGATGTGCTGATCGGCTGCGCCTTCCCGGAAGGCGAGCAGGGTATGAATATGGCCCGGATCATCACCCAGCGGGCCGGGTTTCCGGACTCGGTCCCGGCGGCCACTATCAACCGGTTTTGTTCCTCGGGACTGCAAACCATTGTCATGGCCGCCCAGGCGATTATGGCCGGGCATAACCGAATTGTGGTTGCAGGAGGGAGCGAATCGATGAGCCTGGTGCCCATGGCCGGCTATTACTATGCCCCCAATCCCACCCTGGTTAAGCAGGACCCGGATGTCTACATTGGGGTGGGGATTACTGCGGAAAATGTGGCCCGGCAATACAAAGTCAGCCGGGAAGACCAGGACGCCTTTGCGCTCCGCTCGCACCAGCGGGCCCTGGCGGCGCAGCAGGCCGGGCGGTTTGATGAAGAGATCATCCCCCTGCCGGTGAAAGAAACAATTTACGATGATGGGCAGGTGCGGGAAGTAGAAACCCTCTTCCAAAAAGACGAAGGCCCCCGGACAGACACCACCCCGGAAGCCCTGGCGAAACTGCCTCCTGCCTTTCATGTAAAAGGAACCGTAACCGCCGGAAACGCCTCGCAGATGTCCGACGGCGCGGCGGCTGCGGTGGTGATGAGCGGCGACATGGTCAAAAAACTGGGCGTTGCGCCGATGGCCCGGCTGGCCGGTTATGCCGTGGCCGGGGTTGCCCCGGAAGTGATGGGCGTCGGGCCGGTGGAAGCGATTCCCAGGGCGCTCAAAAACGCCGGCCTGTCTTTAAACGACATCGGGCTGATTGAATTGAACGAAGCCTTTGCCTCCCAGGCGCTGGCGGTGATACGCACCCTGGGTTTGGATGCGGAAATTGTCAACGTAAACGGCGGGGCGATTGCCCTGGGGCATCCCCTGGGATGCACCGGCGCTAAACTGACGGCTACCCTGCTTCACGAAATGAAACGCCGCAAAGTCCGCTACGGAATTGTGACCATGTGTATCGGCGGCGGCATGGGTGCAGCAGGAATTTTCGAAAACTTACAGAATTGACCGCAAAACCTATCGAATGTTCGCATACACCCGAACATTGATAATAGGTTCGCCAAAACAATTCGATGAAATAAACCCGTAACGAAAGGGGTTCGTATGAACTATATATTGATCTATTTTGGCGTTTTTACCGGCATCCCCGCGGGGATTCTTGCCGCGGCCCTGGTTGCCCTGGTGCTGGTGTTAGGCTATACCGGCGCTCCGCTGTGGAGTTGGGCCGTGTTCGGGGTTGCGCTGATGTATGGTTTTGGCGCACCGCTCTGGTTGTGGGTTGCCTTTGTTGTGATCACTGCGCTGTTGCTGCTTCCGCCCCTGCGCAAAGCCTTGCTTTCCGGGCCGATTATGCGCCTTGTTAAAGCGCTGAATTTCCTGCCGGTGATCTCCGAGACCGAGCAAACCGCCATCGAAGCGGGCAATATCTGGGTGGATAGCGAGTTGTTCTCTGGAAAACCGGATTTTAAACGGCTGATGAAGGAAACTTATCCGCATCTTAGTGAAGAAGAGCAGGCCTTTCTGGATGGACCGGTAGAAGAAATCTGCAAGATGGTAGACGACTGGCAGGTTTTCCGGGAAGGCGATTTACCTGAGGAAGTCTGGAATTATCTGAAAGAAAAGGGTTTCCTGGGGATGATCATTCCGAAGAAATACGGCGGGCTGGGATTCAGCCCCTCGGCGCACAGTGCGGTCATCGCCAAGCTGATGTCCCGCAGCGGTCCGCCGGGCACCTCGGTGATGGTTCCCAACTCGCTGGGGCCGGCGGAACTGCTGCTGCACTACGGCGCCGAAGAGCAGAAAAACTATTACCTCCCCCGTTTGGCCAAAGGGCAGGAGATGCCCTGCTTTGCCCTCA
>JAJRYW010000574.1 GCA_024275555.1 Calditrichota bacterium
CTTATTAGGGCGCATGACAAATTGCATTTTTTAGACATTCTTTAAAAACCGTTGAAACGGTTAAACAATCGGTGCAAGATGTCATTAACACCGGGCTTAAGCCCGGTGTTAATGAGAAAGAAATTATTACATAGCCGTTTTAACGGCTTTCCATTGTGCAATTTGACATGCACCCACCTTATTACAAGCTAAGCTTATATTACTACATAACTTATATCATTTTCCCGACGGGATGGCGTTGCCACGAACGAAGAGAGAAATCTGTTAACACTCAAAACTTTATCTTTAATTTACAATTATTTCAGCAAATTCAATGTCGAATACGCACAGATTTCTCTCCGTCCCTGGAGTTCGAAATGACTGTGATTTTTTAAAGTTAATAATTACAGTTCTTTAAAAGGTAATAAGGTCTACTGTTGGTAAAGACGGTTTCCAGGTGTTCCGGTTTTTTTTCACCCAGGGGGGCAATCCGGTACAGCGCGGAGAGTTCTTCCCAATCAAAATTGTCCTGTTTGTAAACCCAAACTAAATTCATTACGGCTCCTTTGGAAATATAACGGTTGAGTTTACATGGCCCGCACCGGCGCCGCCTCTTGTCCTTATCGGGGTCCCCCTGTCGGGAATGCCGATTGACGCTGTCGAAGACTTCTCCCCGGTCTGCCGGGGAGAAGCAGGCGACCTGAATATCGCTTTGACGGCGCGGCGGTTATTCTTCGAATAGCAGAACTTCTCGGCCATTCAGCGGTTGAATCGGCCGGTAATTATTATTAAGGATGCTTGAAAATTGCTTAACCTGTTCTTTAGAGGCGCTTACCGGCGCTTTTAAAACATACCAGCTTACAACCTCAGAGCAAGGAGGCGTGGTCAGAGAGCCGTCATAATAGTAATACGTCTTATTCTCCGGGAATAAGCTTAACAGGTCAATCATTTCGTCCGATTGATATTCCCCTTTTGTCGTGGGAAAATGGTCTAAATATTTTTTAAAGAGCTCATTTGCTTTACCTTCGGTGAACATGACGCCCAGGACGGCAAAATCATTGTCAGAGTATTTATGCACAAAATGAACTTCAATCGGGAAGTGTTTTCCGTCAATGGTGTGCTCGCTCAGGGCGTGATAATGAAACTGCAACAGCTTATACTCCTTGCCGTTCAGCTTGACGGTGTTGTTTCCCGATACATTAAACTGCACCGTGTGGCCATTGTTGATAATGTCGACCTTCGACTTGCCGTAATTGAATTCAATTGCAGCCAGCTTATCTCCTTTGACCGCCTTGCCGGTTACAATATCAATCGGCGACTGTACCGTTCCGCCGCAATCGGCAAATCCGTCGCATAGATTCTTCCAGTTCTCCGGCCCGTCTTCTCCCGGCTGATGCGACCAATGCACATCCGCACAGTCGTCTTTGGCTGCTTTTTGTTCGGTTGTCTCGGCGGCCTTTTTCTGCGTCGCCGGTTCTTGTTCCTTACTACAGGATGTGAACACAAATAGTGCGAGCAGGAGTGCTGCTAAACTTAGTTTACGTTTCATCTTTGCCCCTTCTGTAATTATTGGTTGTCCCAAACAATTAATGCTCCCTGCCTTAAGAGATTATAAAATGGCTGATGGAAATACGACCATCTCACCCGGCGCAAGCATTTACTATGGTTTGCAGTTTGTTCGTTTGCATCCTGGCCGTCAAGATACAAAAATAATGCTCAGACAAAAACCGGAAAAGAAAATTGGCGTTCCCGGGATTGAGAGCGGTTTACGGGTTCTCCGGATAAGATTGGCGCCCGCGGGAGAACAAAACCCGGGCGGCGGGAGTGGGCAATGTGCGCCGATCACCGTTCTTGAGCCTGTTCCGGTTCCATGCTCCTGCTTTAAACGTCTCTCCTCTCCAGGAGGGCAGTTTTTGAAGAGGGCTTTACTACAGCTTGCCTTTCCCAAAATCGGTTTGGGAAATTTAAACAAAACAATTTTTCCGGATTTCATTTAGCCCCTTTCGGGGTCTCAATCGACTCGCAGCCGGCCGGGGGCCGAAGTGTGCGAAAGCACTTAGGCGCTTAGGGCGCCTAAATCGACAACATTTTGTCGATGTAAAAAAAGGATTTCCGAATGACGAATGAATTTCAAATCGTAAATCAACGGCTTCGGAGAAGCCTCTTTTTGCGAGCGCAGTCTCGGAAAAAGCATAGGCGCTTTCGGGGTCTTAATCGACTCCCGGCGGGCCGGGATTGTCGATTTGTTCTGTCGAAGACACCCCGGCCGGCCGGGGACCGAAGTGTGCGAAAGCACTTAGTATGCTTTTCTCTTAGATCGAATTCAGAGTATTCGGGTAACTCATCATTTTCCAAACCGCGCATAGCCTGTTCTAATGAGAAATTATTCCAACTTTGTATATCCGGATCTCCTTCATGTGCCCCGGATTTCGATAATAAAAATTCTACAAAAAGCAGTACTTCTTTTTGAGATTCCCCGGGAAGTTTTATCGATTGTTTTCATTTCACCCTCGTTATGCTGCTTTACTCATTTTTATGTGGTTGGTCATGATATTTTTTGAAGCGAAACGGATTGAAAAATTGGTTGTCGGGTGTTTTCAGAGTTTTCCCCCTCGTTCCAGGCGGGAGCCTGGAACAAGGAGAACACTTTTTCGCTTATTTCGCGTCTTTCGCAGGCGTCCCCTCCAACCACCCCGATTCCCCGTTGACAAAACCCCTCTCAACTTTTAAATTGGGCTTTTCAACGGAAGCCGCTCTGCCGGCAAATCGACATCACCTCTAACCCCGGAGCCGCACCATGAGTCGAACCGAACCGAATAGCACCTTTCCTTTTGGGCAGAAAATCGTCTGGCAGCCTAACCCGCAATGGACAGCCGAAAGCAATTTGCAGCGATTTATGAACCGCTGCGGCATTCCCGATTACGATACGCTCTACCAGCGTTCCATCGCCGACATTGCCTGGTTTTGGGAGGCGGCGCTTGAGGATCTGGATATCCGCTTCTACCAGCCCTACAAGCAAATTGTGGATTTGAGCGAGGGCCCGGCCTTTCCGAAGTGGTGCGTGGGCGGCAAGATGAACATCATCCACAATTGCCTGGACAAGCGGCAGGAGACCGAACTGGCCGGTAAAATAGCCCTGCGCTGGGAAGGAGAAGAGGGGACCGTCAAAACCTACACTTACGCCCAGTTGTACCGGGAAGTGAACCGCTGCGCCAACGGCCTGCGGGCGCTGGGCCTGGGCAAGGGCGATGCAATCGGCCTCTACATGCCCATGATTCCCGAGCTGGCCGTGGCCTTTTTGGCTATCATCAAAATCGGCGGGGTGATTTTACCGCTTTTCAGCGGCTACGGCC
The DNA here is from genome assembly GCA_024275555.1 of Calditrichota bacterium. Taxonomy (GTDB): domain Bacteria; phylum Calditrichota; class Calditrichia; order RBG-13-44-9; family J075; genus JAJRYW01. The sequence continues at coordinate 3,333 of JAJRYW010000574.1, forward strand.
CCAGCGCCGTCTCCACCCGGCTGGCCGACGCTGACGCCAGGGCCCTCTTTACCACCGACGGCGCGTATCGGCGCGGCAAAAAAACACCCATGAAGGCCATTGCCGATGAAGCGCTGGCCGATGCGCCCACCGTGGAACGGGTCATCGTGGTGGAGCGGGTCGGTCTGGAGGATGCACCCTGGCAGGAGGGACGCGATCTTCGCTGGGAGGACTTTATGGCGGGGAAGCCAGAGCAGGCCGAAACCGAGCAGACCGATGCGGAAGATGTGCTCATGATCATCTACACCAGCGGCACCACCGGGCGGCCCAAGGGGGCGGTGCACACCCACTGCGGCTTTCCCATCAAATCCGCCCAGGATATGTTTCATCCCATGGATTTGAAGCGCGATGACGTCATGTACTGGATGAGCGACATGGGTTGGATGATGGGCCCCTGGGAAGTTTTCGGGACGCTGCTGATCGGCGCGACCATGGTGTTCTACGACGGCGCCCCGGATTATCCGCAGGTGGGGCGCTTGTGGGAGATGGTGGAGCGTCACCGGATTTCTCACCTGGGAGTTTCGCCCACGCTGATCCGCTCGCTGAAGACCCACGGCGTGGAGCCGCTGCAAAAGCATGATCTCTCCTCGCTGCGCATGGTCGGCTCCACCGGCAGTCCCTGGGACCCGGAATCCTGGCTGTGGCTGTTTGAAAACGTGCTGGAATCGCGCAAACCGATTATCAATTATTCCGGCGGCACCGAAATCAGCGGCGGAATTGTCTGCGGCAACTTTTTTAAACCGCTCAAGCCCTGCGCCTTCTCCGGCCCGGTGGTGGGGATGGATTGCGATGTGGTCGACGAGGCCGGCCGGCCGCTGCGCAACGCCGTGGGCGAACTGGTTATCCGTCAGCCCTGGATCGGGATGACCCGCAGCTTCTGGGGCGACCGCCAGCGTTACCTGGACAGCTACTGGAGCCGCTGGGAAAACATCTGGGTGCACGGCGATTTTGCCGCAATCGATGAAGACGGCCTGTGGTATATCCTGGGCCGCAGCGATGACACCATCAAGGTGGCCGGAAAGCGGCTGGGACCCGCCGAGGTGGAAGCCATTGTCAATGCGCACCCGGCGGTCACCGAGTCGGCTGCGATTGCCGTGCCGCATCCCCTGAAAGACAACGAGGTGGTGGTGTTTTGCGTGCTGAAAACCGGGGAACAGCCTTCGGAAGAATTGCGGAAGGAAATTATGGAGCGAGTCATTGCCGAGTTGGGCAAACCGCTCAAACCCCGGGAAATTCGCTTTGCCGAAGCGCTCCCCAAAACCCGCAACGCCAAGGTGATGCGCCGGGTGATCCGGGCCGCCTACCTGGGAGAAGACCCCGGCGATGTGAGCAGCCTGGAAGACCCGGCCACCGTGGAGGCCATCCGCAACGCGAATTAAGGTTTTGCCGCCAAGAAGCAAAGTTCGCAAAGATTTGTTAAGGGATTAGTTTGTTCTTGGCTGGATTTTTAATCGGCCACGGATCAACACGGATTGGCAGGGATTTCAATTGCTATTTATGATTTTTGCAGACATTCTTTTGAGAAACGAATAAAGCGGTCAACCCCGAGAACAATCATTTCGGTTGAGGTTCCTGACAATCCGTGCTGATTCCTGCGACAAAATCAATCAGCAATCCCTCTCGGTGCTCTCTGTGCCTCTGTGGCAATAAGGTAGAAACTCACCTCACCCGGCGACGGCGATTACGCACATAGTCCTCGAAAAGATACTCCCCCAGCCCCTGCAGACTGGTATAAAAGGCTCGTCCCTGGTTCACCCGGGTAAACTCGCGCACAAACTTCTGCAGGTAGGGATCGGAGGCCACCATGAAGGTGGTAATGGGAATATGGAGCCGCCGGCATTGGGCGGCCAGGCGCAGGGTGCGGTTCAATATCTTGCGATCCAGCCCGAAAGGATTTTTATAGTAGTTCAATCCTTCCTTCAGGCAAGTCGGCTTGCCGTCGGTAATCATGAAAATCTGTTTGTTGTTGTTTTTGCGCCGCCGCAGAATATCCATGGCCAATTCCAGTCCGGCCACGGCGTTGGTATGGTAAGGGCCCACATCCAAATAAGGCAAATCTTTGATTTCAATCTGCCAGGCGTCGTTGCCGAACACGAGCACATCCAGGGTGTCCTTGGGATAGCGGGTGGTGATCAGCTCCGCCAGGGCCATGGCGGTTTTCTTGGCCGGGGTGATGCGGTCTTCGCCGTAGAGGATCATGGAGTGGGAGATGTCGATCATCAGCACGGTGGAGGTTTGCGATTTGTATTCCATCTCCACCACTTCCAGATCATCCTCGGTCAGCCGGAAATCGCCCAGCCCGTGCCGGATTTGGGCGTTGCGCAGCGAACTGGTCATATCGATCTGTTCGATGACGTCTCCAAATTGGTATTTACGGCGATCGGTAGTCGGCTCATCGCCCATCCCCGCCTGGGGGGTGCGGTGTTCGCCCCGGCGCCCTTTTTTCAGCTTTCCGAATATCTCTTCCAGGGAGCGCTGCCGAATGGTCTGCTCGGTTTTGGCGGTAATCACCAGGCGGGTTCCCCCCGGATCATCTTCCTTGATAAATCCCTTCTTCTTCAGGTCTTCGATGAAATCGCCCATGCCGTAGCCCTCGCCGGTCAGGTGGTGCTGGCGATCGAGCAGGTTCAGCCAGTGCAGCGCCTCGGCCACATCGCCGGAAGTGTAGGTTAAAATCTGCATGAACAGATCGAAGAGCTTATCGAAAGTGCTGCCGGAAGGGGAAGGGATAAATTTGGTAAAGCGATGTCCAAGCATGATTATTTCCCGATCTATATTCAAACCCCGCAGGGCGTTGATGAAATATTGCTTTAACCAATATGACCAGTTTTCCGCCGGGATGCCAGCAGATGTTGAATTTTTAAGACCTGCTTTTTATCCACGAAGAAACAGGAAGGTCGCGAAGGAAAGGACGACCGGCGCCGGAGCGGCAAAGTTTATTTTATCAGCGGCTTAGCCCGGTTTGTCTCTTTATAGACCCGTGAATTAGTATGAAAATGAAATTGTTTGAATGTGATGAACGAGTTTCCCGGAAAATTTCCCCACCCCAGCCCTCCCCGAAATCGGGGAGGGAGGCTAGTTTCCCTCCCGGCCAGCCGGGGGGGATTAAGGGGTGCA
>JAJRYW010000575.1 GCA_024275555.1 Calditrichota bacterium
AATCCCCACGTAGGTGAGATTCTTTTTCCAATATGCTTGCATACTTTTTGGCATGTTCATCCTCCTATAAATCTATGAATTAGGTTAAAATAAATTAAAAGAACAGATAGGTTGCAAAGAGCACACGAAGATTAGATACGGAATTGGTTTCCAACACCTTTCCTTTATCATCGATAGCATTGGCCTTGGTTAAGTCGGCATAGCCGGCCTGGCTCCATTCCACTTCCAGGGAGAAACGAGCTTTGCCGGAATTAAAGACAACACGGGGTACAATTTTAAGTACACTTTTAATATTCGCGCTGCGGGCATAAAAGACAGCGTCCTGCTTTAATACATCGCCGGCGCCCTGGTTTTCTACATAGCCGGCAAAAATACCGAACTGACGCACTTTACCAACAATCAATTCCGTCCAGGCCGAGACCAGGCTCATGGGGCTGTATTCGTAGTCGCCGTCGCTGCCCACGCCATTTTGCACGTATCCGCCCAGCATAATGTGGTCGGTGGTGTTCTGGAAATAACCGCCGTAGAACTTGGCCGTCACCGCATTGGGAAGATTGAGACGTAAATATCCGATTCCGGAGAGGCCGCTAACCGTGGAGGTGCTTTTCTTGTTGTACGGCGTCACCAGGTTCGGGTGCAGAATTTTGTAATCCACGCCGGCGCCCATAACATGCTTGCCGACCTTCGCCTGGAGTTGAGCGTGCAGATTGGGAATAACGGCATCGCGCAAGTATTTGGAATTGGCGCCGTTGGGGCCCGTACTGGTAAAATCACGCTGGGCCAGGGCCGCCAGGATCAGGTTAGCGTTATCCCCCAACTTCTGGGTCAGACGGATCTGGGGATTCCGGGAAAAGGGATTGATGGGCATACCGGTGTTAAAGTTTACCACCCCGGGAAATACCTGAGTGACAAACATGGGGTGCCAGTACTGGCCAAATAACAAGGTAGTTTTATCCCAGGCCAGTTTAGCAAAGGCATGGCGCAAACGGAATCCGTTAACGTCGGCATTGCTGTGGCCAAAAAAGGCCCCTTCAATCACCCCGGAGACTTTGGCGCCAAAGGCGTCCGGTGCGGAGATTACGCCGGTCAGGCGGGTTTGGATGGCCAGCAGGTTGGTGTTGGGAACTGCATTGAGGTCTTCCCCGTCATCGCCTAGTACTTCCGGCATCGGATAGAGCACTAAGTGACCTTCCCGGGCCGCCACGGTTTGCCGGGAGTCAAAAAAGGCATCCAGCTTTACATATCCCTTAAATTTGATTCCGTAGGACGGCTTATCTTGCGCACGAAGTATTGGTGTTGCTACAAAGATCAGCAGTAAAACGATAGTTAATTTTTTAATCATGGTTTTCTTCTCCTTCACTTGTTTCACCAGCAGGAAATAGCTAATTTTCTACGCATTTCTTACCACAGGAACCGGTTTGCCTGTAGGGCAGGCGGGCCGGTTCCGCCTTGGGCGTCAATTCCCACAACAACCCGCTTTAAGGAAACTGGTTCTTTAGCAGCATAGACGGACCTCCTCGTTTGTTCTGACATTTTGATGTTTTTCAGGGCATCCATTGCTGGGACTGCACCTAAAGAAAACAATTATGAGAACGAAACCTTAAGCATTATGAGCAACCCAGGTTGCTCAAATTGGGCATGTAGCTAATTCACAAATTGCTTGGCAGGGAAATCATGATACCTGCTCTCGAGAGAAACCGGACGGGCTCCCCAGGCGGCGTATAATCCGCTGGTTGAGTAATTCTGCCCAGTAATCATCGCGGTCAATCGTCCCGGTTGATCCATTTAGGCATGGTTCTGACTGGGGGTATGGGCTGTCATTAGTGAACCAACTGCATGGATTCCATGACGACGGCAAAACCGGAGAAAGAGATCAGCAAACGCTTCGGAGCCAGAAGCGGTCATCGTCGCCTGGGCCCAATCCGGAGTGTCACATCGAGAAGAGTTAAACATATTTTGAATTAGGGTTGTATGATCATCATTTTGCATCCGTGTGGAGAACAACGAAGTCAAATGATCGGTTCTTTGCCTGGGGGGAATTGCATCTATGGTATGGGAATGTATTCGAAAGGAAAAAGTGTTAGGGGATGAAAGAGGAGAATTGGGGAAAAGAGAATTTGGCCAACCAGCCCGGATAGAGAGCGCTCGACTATCCCGGCCATATAAACAGCGCCAATTCTGCCGGAGCATTTCCGGTTCGGAATTGTCCCAGGCCGGTCTTGACAGTTCTGTGCTGTTAACCGAATTACCCATTCGACTTCTCCTCCAATACCCCCTTTAAACAGCGAATACAATGCCAACCCGACTTCCACCGCCAGGAAAGTTGTGCTTACCAATTAAAAAACAATTACTTAGCAACACAAAATCTTACCTCTCCCCTACCTGCCCGTCCCGGAAACCGCGACAGGGGTGTCGCACTAACTTTTTTGTATATTATTTGATCCGGGGGCAATCCGGCTCATTATCGCGGCCAAAACCGGAGTTTTTTTTAAAGCCGAAAATCTTGAAATGTGGTGCAGGTCACAGCTCAGGCTACCTGAAATCTCACCTTTCGGCAGGAATGCGACATTTGCGACGCGGCGCTTCGCGACAAGCGTGTCGCATTTTGAGGGTTTTTGGGCGAAAAACAGGGGCGCTCAGGTGGTTTTGGCGAGGGGCGGAGAGTTTTTAAACAACTTGGGGGATATGTTATGCTTGGCAACCAGGAGCTGAAAAGTGCGCCGGGGCACTTTGGCCGCCTCGGCAGCGCGAGAGACATTGCCGCCGTTGGCTTCCAAATAGCGACAAATTGCCTCGTATTCAAAACGATTAATCATCTTGGCCTTCAAGGCCATCAGACCCTCTTCCAGATCAGCGTCATCAATCTGCTCCTCAACGTCTTGCTGCCGCAGGGTAAGGGGCAAGTGTTCCAGAAAAATTTCTTCCCCGGTTACCATCACCACAGCCCGCTCGATGACATTTTTAAGCTCGCGGATATTTCCCGGCCAGTGGTAATTCACAAAAGCAGCCAGGGCGGCAGGATGAATCCGGGTGACGTTCTTCTTGACTTTCAGATTGGCTAATTGCAGAAAGTGATAGACCAGGGACGGCACATCTTCCATTCGGTCGCGCAGGGGCGGGGTGTAAATTGTAAAGGCGTTCAGGCGATAAAACAGATCGCTCCGGAACTCTCCCCTCCGGATGGCCTCTTCCAGGTTGCGGTTGGTGGCGGCCACAATCCGCACCCGCACTTTTTTGGTTTGATAATCTCCGATAGCGCGAATTTCCCCCGACTGCAGAAAACGCAACAGCTTCGATTGCATATCGATGGGCATATCGCCAATCTCATCCAAAAAGAGGGTGCCGTTGTGCGCCTGCTCCAACAAGCCGGTGCGATCCTCCACCGCCCCGGTAAATGCACCTTTCTTGTAACCGAACAATTCACTCTCAATCAGGGTGCTGCTGAAAGCGGTGCAATTGAGGGTAACCAGCGGCTTTGCCCGCCAGGGACTGCGATTGTGGATTAAGCGCGCCACCATCTCTTTCCCGGTGCCGCTTTCGCCGCGAATCAAAACCGTGGTCGGCGTCGGGGCTACCTGGCCGATCATGGTGACGATCTCCTTCATTTTAGGAGTATCGCCGATGATAAAACCGCTGCCGCCAATTCCGCCCCCGGTGCGCTCCGGCTGCAGGAACTGGCGCAAAAGCTGATATTTTTTATCCTCATCCATGGTGGTCCAGATCAGCATGGCGCTCTTCTTGCTGATCAGCACGGTATGGGGGAGTTTTTCCAGCCGGATTTCCTGCTGCAATTCGGTGTCGTCGGTCAGGTTGACAATGATGTCTAAATTCTCATCGTGGAGAAAGGGCTGGTAGTGAGTTGCAACCCGAATACGGTTCTCTTTGGCAAAGGCTATCCCCGGGGCCGCGGGATTAATATCCACCAGCCCGACAATGTTGATGGAAGGGTCTTTGCTCATATAACGCAATAACACTTTGGCGCTTCGACCCGCTCCAATCAACAATACATTGAGAATTTCCGACTGCCTCAGCGAGGCTTGATTCGATCGATAATCTTGAGTCGCCATAAAATGTTGGGCAGTTTACCCATTCATTAGGCACGGCTGGCGGTCTCTCTCCCGACGGGCCGTGCAGGCCGCTTATGATTTGCCGACTGAAGTTTCCCGGCAAACCCGGCCCTGGAATTAACACCATCTATTGGCGGCAATTTATCACACCGGCGCTAATTATGCAAATCCGGAAGGGAGATTAATCGGATTTGCCGCCGGAAAACGGCTTTTTGCTGATCCGGAAACCCTGGAGGAGATATGCTTTTCCAAACTTGACCCCTGTCACGACGGGCAAGACCGTTGCTCTAAGCCCGGTCAACGGGGTACGGTTTTGCCGGCTCTTTGCTTACCTTCTCCGGCGGGACAGCGCCGGGGCCGCTGCGGGCCCGGGTGGTAATCAGGAAAACGCTGGCAATGATGATCGAGCTGGCCAGCAGGGTTTGCCAGGTCAGCGGCTCGTCGGCAAGCGACCAGCCTAGAAGCACCGCCACCACCGGGTTCACATAAGCATATGTAGCCACCCGTGAAGCCGGGGCAACCCGCAGCAGCCAGATGTAACACGACAACCCGATCATAGACCCGGCAATCAGCAAATACACCCAGGAGAGGAAAGAGCGCATCGAAACGCCGGCAAGGTCCAGCGCCGCCCACTCGCCGTTTACCACGCTGGCGGCAAAAAGCAGCAAGCCCCCGGCAATCATTTCCATTCCGGTAGCCAGCAGGGGAGATTTGGGCAGCCGGGCGCTGCGGGAATAGATTGAACCGGTCGCCCAGGACAAGGCCGCAAACAACACCGCCCCAACTCCCAGCGGATTCAAATGGCTGAACGAGGAGAAATCGCCCTGGGTAACCAAAAAGATAATCCCGGTAAAGCCCAGCACAATCCCGGAGACCACCACACCGGTGGGCCGGGCGTTGCCTTTCCAGAGCCAATCCAGCAGCACCATCCAGAGAGGCACTGTTGCAACTAACAAAGCGGCAATACTGGAAGGGATGTATTGTTCCCCCCAGACCACGCTGCCATTTCCGCCCATCAGCAACAATCCCCCCACAATGGCGGCGCTGCGCCAATGAATCCAGGTCGGTTTTATCTCGCCTCTCAGGCGCATAATTCCGTACATAATTATGCCGGCCAACAGAAAACGGGCCCCGGACATGAGAAAGGGCGGCAAGGTTTCTATGGTAAAGCGGATGGCCAGGTAGGTAGACCCCCAGATCAGATAGATCGTTCCCAGGGCCAGGGCTATTTTAACCCCCTGCGGGATTGCTAAAAAACGCTTAGTCACAAGGCCCCTCCTCTTTAGAGCTGAACAGCGGCAATGCAGTGGTTTCTTTGAGCGTATTCATCACGATGGTGGTCCGGGTAGAGCTTATTTCCTTAATCTTCCCGAATTCATTCCGGAGCAAGGTCCCTAATGATTCGGTGTCTTTGGTGCGAATCTTAACCAGGTAACAATCCTCCCCGGCAATGTGATGCACTTCTACGACCTCCGGCACTTCAGTCAGCAGTTTGGCGCTTTTCATGGTGCCATAGGGATCATTGGTTTGCACAAAGATAAAGGCCGTAAGCCCAAGGGCCAGGGCGCGGCTGTTCAGCCGCACTTCGTACCCTTCGATGACGCCGCGCTCCTCCAATTTTCGAATCCGCTCCAGCACCGCCGAGGGAGCCATCCCGATTTGACGGGCAATTTCCGCATTGGGAGTCCGGGCGTTCTGCTGGAGAATTTTCAGAATTTTTATATCAACTTTATCAAACATGGCAACCCCAGGTCTAAAAAATGAAACACAATCTACGGAGAAATATAATCGCCCATATCGCCGCCTCCAAAGCATTTCAATTGTGATTTGATTATTTTGCTGAACATCATTCTGTTATTCTTGCTTATATAGAAGATTGTTCTGTTCTGCGGATCAGCTTTAAACAGCGGTTTGTTTTGAAGCCGCCAATCGGGGAGCCCCGCTTTCCCGGCGCTGAATTCCACCATCTCTCTTACCGGCTGGGTCTAAACTGAAGCAGGTTTGGCTGCTCAAGTGGATTATCCGTTTGATCCCGGGCAGGATACGATTACATTTAACATTGTCAAACACGTAGCAAACAGGAGAAGAAACATGATTGTTTTTGCAGATAAAAAAACCCTTTATCCCATTCCCCAATTATCCTTGCGGTACCCCCTGCCGCTGTTTTTGCTGCTCCTGATCCTGCTGACCGGCAGTTGCCAACAGGGCGACGCCGGCTCCGGACAGAGCGATCCGCACTCCTTCGCCGATCCGGAACAGGCGGTAGTTACTCACCTCGATTTAAACCTGCGGGTCGATTTTGAACAGAAGCAATTGTCCGGCGCTGCGGCCTGGAGCATCAAGCCTGGCAACAACGCCGATCACATCATTTTTGACACCCACGGCTTGACGATTGATTCGGTAAAAATTTACCCGGGCGCTCAACCGGCGTCCTACCGGCTCGGCTCGCCGCAAGGAGTTTTAGGGAGTCCCTTAAGAATCTCCATCACCCCGGCAACCCGGGCAGCAACCATTTACTACCGCACCTCGCCGCAGGCCGAGGCCCTGCAGTGGCTGCCCCCGGAACAAACCGCCGGCGGAAAAGCGCCCTTTCTGTTCACTCAATCCCAGGCGATACTGGCGCGCAGTTGGGTTCCCTGCCAGGACAGCCCGGGCATCCGCTTTACCTACACCGCCGACGTTCAGACATCCCCGGAGCTGATGGCCGTAATGAGCGCCTCCAACAGCACCGAAAAGCATCCCGACGGCCGCTACCGGTTTACCATGGAGCAGCCCATTCCCTCCTACCTGCTGGCCCTGGCGGTGGGGGACCTGGAATTTCGCCCCCTGGGGCCGCGCAGCGGGGTGTACGCAGAGCCAACCGTCATCGCCAAAGCAGCGTTTGAATTTGGCGACACCGAAAAGATGATTACCGCAACCGAGGCGCTCTACGGGCCCTATCGCTGGGAACGCTACGATATCCTGGTTTTACCGCCCAGCTTTCCATTTGGGGGGATGGAAAACCCGCGTCTGACCTTCGCCACTCCCACCATCCTGGCCGGCGACCGCTCGCTGGTGGCGCTGGTGGCGCACGAACTGGCCCACTCCTGGTCCGGCAACCTGGCAACCAACAAAACCTGGGACGATTTCTGGTTGAACGAAGGATTTACCACCTACCTCGAAGGCCGGATTATGGAGGCTGTTTACGGAGCAGATTATGCGCTGATGCTCGCTCAACTGGGCTACCAGGATGCCCTGGAGGAAATCGAAGACCTGGGCGAGAACAGCCCGGACACCCACCTGCACCTCAGCCTGGCCGGCCGCAACCCCGATGACGGAATGAACGACATCGCCTATGAAAAGGGACGGCTCTTTCTGACTATGCTGGAAACTTACTTTGGCCGGGAGCGCTGGGACCACTTCCTGCGCAATTATTTTGACGCCTACGCCTTTAAGCCGGTCGACAGCGAGGATTTTCTGAACTTTTTACGCGCAGAGCTGATTCAGGGGGATGCCGCGGTAGAAAAGGATTTGCAGATAAACGAGTGGGTCTACGGCCCGGGGTTGCCGGAAAACTCTCCCCGGCCGGCTTCGCCGGAATTTGCCCGGGTGGAAAAGGAAATCGACTCCTGGCGGAATGGCAAACCCGCTGCAGAGTTAAACATCCGCAATTGGACCACCCACCACTGGCTGCATTTTTTACGCAACCTGCCCGGAGAACTCTCCCAGCGCCAGTTAGCGGAACTGGATCAGCAGTTTCAGCTCACCCAATCGCAGAACTCGGAAATTCTCTGCGCCTGGCTGCTGAAAGCCATCCCCAACAACTATGCTCCGGCCCGGCCGCAATTGGAAGCATTTCTGGAAAGCGTGGGACGCCGCAAGTTTTTAGCGCCCCTCTACCGGGCCCTGGCCGGAACCGAGGGAGGACTGGAACAAGCCCGGCGTATCTACCGGAAAGCCCGGCCCGGCTATCACCCGGTAGCCTACCATACGATTGACCGGATTTTAGGGGTCAACGCCGGCAGCTAATCAGCCAGGAGCGTCAAGCTTCAGCATGACTATGACAGGCAGCGCTTCGAGCGGGTATATCGGAAACCGGGAAAATTTCAAACTGGAGCTTTAGCAATGGAGTGGCAAGCTTCAGCTTGACTATAGGGCTTCCAAATTACCCCTTTTTTATCAACACACCTGGGCAGACACGGGCAAACTGAAGTTTGCTACTCCTATGTTGATTCCACTGCCACAAGCGGAACGCAACTCTGAGCGGAACGCAGTCTAAAGCCTGCGGCTACCATAAAAGCTTATATCCCGCTTTATCGGGGCGCCTACTTGCGCGGAGAAAAGAGCACTCGGGTAGCCGCAAACTTTAGTTTGCGAACTGCGGAACGCAACTCTGAGCGGAACGCAGTCTAAAGCCTGCGACTACCATAAAAGCTGCAAGACGCAACTCTGAGCGGAACGCAGTCTAAAGCCTGCGGCTACCATAAAAGCTTATATCCCGGTTTATCGGGGCGCCTGCCCGTCGCAACAAAACAGCCCGATTAACTTTTCAAAAATCAACAGATTGACATAGACAAGCCGGAAACAATTATGCACTTAAAGCGCTTTGGTATTTAGCGCAGAACGATAGCCAGCAGGCCGACCAACATATCCGCTTTAAGGAGATTGCTGAGCACGTTCAAATGGGCCGGCGATTGCCGACGCGAGACGGAGATCATCACATAGAGCAAGACCGGGTAGACCCCTATAACGACCGCCGCCAGGTACCGCCAGCCGTACCATCCCATCAGGAAGGGAAAGAGCGTCAACAGAATTAGGATTGTAAAGTTCAGCCAGATAAAGCGCACACAAACTTTGGCCCCGTAGCGCACCGCCAGGGTTTCGGCGTTCTGGGCTTTATCGCCGGCCTGGTCTTGCAAATCTTTGAGAATCTCTCTCCCGAAATGATAAAAAAAGGCGAACCCGGCCGGAATCAATGCCTCGGTTGGCCGGTCCACGGCCATCCCCCCGTAGATAAAGGCCGCCGCGGCGCTGAGACTGACCGCAAAATTCCCCCACAACACCGTAGCCTTCAGGGCGTAACTGTACAGGTACAGGAGCATGGAGAAGGTCAGCGCCACGGCCAGCATATCTCCGGAGAGCCACAGCGCCAGGAGATTGCCCAGGCCGAACTCGACCAGGGCGATGCGCTGAGCCGCGGCAGGAGTTACCCGGCCGGAGGGCAAGGGGCGGTGCGGTTTGTTGATTTTATCGATCCACAGGTCAAAGACATCGTTGATGGTGTTTGCCCCGGCGGCAATCAGGCTGGCGGAGAGGGCCGCCAGCATCATCGGGGCGGCAACGGATAATGTATCCGCCGCAATCAACGCGGCGACCACCACCGAGATAAAAGTAATCAGCACATTGGAGGGCCGGGACAATTCAATAATCGCACGAAGTTTTACCGCCACTCAGGAATCCCCCAGGTATAGGTGAGCATATTTATGCCCGCTGCCGGTATTGAAGAGCACCACGGTTTCATCATCCTTAATCCACCCCTGTCCACGGAGCTTTTGGAAAGCGGCTAAAGCGGCCCCGCCCTCCGGGCTGACAAACAGCCCCTGGGTGCGTCCTATCAAATAGGCCGCCCGGATCATCTCCGCATCGGAAACCGCCACAGCGGTTCCCCGGCTCTCGTGCAAGGCCCGCAAGATCAGGAAATCGCCTACGGCGGCGGGAACCCGCAGTCCATCTGCCAGGGTATGGGCGTCCTGCCAGGGCTCGGCAAACTCGGCGCCCTCCTCAAAGGCGCGCACCATCGGCGCACACCCATCGGATTGCACCGTTACCATGCGAGGCCGTTTGGAACCGATCCAGCCCAGCGCTTCCATCTCCCGGAATGCTTTCCACATCCCCACCAAACCGGTGCCTCCCCCGGTGGGATAGATAATCACATCGGGCAATTTCCAGTTCATTTGTTCGGCAATCTCGTATCCCATAGTTTTTTTGCCTTCCAGACGATAGGGTTCTTTGAGGGTGGAGACATCGAAACGGCCTTCTTTTTGGAGTTCTGCGGCGGCAATGCGCCCGCAATCGGTGATCAGCCCGTCGATCAAACGCACCCGGGCGCCCAGGGCGCGGCACTCCGCAATAAAAGGTTCGGGCACATCGCGGGGCATAAACACCACCGCGGGCAGACCGGCCAGGGCGGCATAGGCGCTCAGCGCTCCGGCGGCGTTTCCGGCGGAAGGAATTGAGAGCGCCGTAGCGCCTAATTCCGCCGCGCGGGAAACCGCTAACGCCAGCCCCCGCGCCTTAAACGAGGTGGTGGGATTCACTCCTTCCTCTTTAATATACAGTCCGGCAAAGCCCACCTCCCGGCAAAGCCGGGCGGCATAGAGGAGCGGCGTAAACCCTTCCCCGAGCGAAAAACGATAGCGCTCCTCCTGCACCGGCAGCATTTCCCGGTAACGCCACAAAGTAGGTTCGCGACCGGCCAACATCTCTTTGCGGAATTCCGAGGCGGCTTTCACCAAATCATACCGGGCTAAAAGAGGCTTATGACACTCCGGGCAAAGGTTCCAAAGTTGGTCGCTGGCATAGGTTTTCCGGCAGTAGGCGCATTCCAGGTGGGTCAGGTAACTCATCTTTATTGCTCCCGTTTCAGGTCAAATATCATTCCCAAAAAAGCGCCCTAATGTAATCAATTTATCACAAACAAAAAAAAATTTTGATTTCCAAACATTCTTTTCTATACTCACACCCTCAGTTATTAAGCGCATTCGCATACTTCAGCAAAAAAGCGGGCATACTTCGGCAAGGCAAATCGACCATACTTTGTAATCAGAGACCCCGACAGGGGCTGAATTTGCTACTCTTAGCAAACACATTCCGCAAGGTTTAGACAAACACCGCCATTGATCATCAGGAGATTGGTTATGCTCAAGATCAGACCCTTTAATATTCGCATTTACTTGCTGTTTGCGTTCTCCACCTCGCTCTCGATATTGCTCTATTTGCAGCCGCCGGATTGGATGGCCGCTATTCCCTGGTCCGGTGTGCAGGTGTTGCGGGCGGTACTGCTTTTTCTGGCGCTGTATTTGTTGTTCACGCGTCTGTTCGATATGCCCCTGCACACTAAAATCCTGCTGGGGATGCTTTTGGGAGGGCTGGCCGGCTTTTTCTTCCACGGCGCGGTTTCCGAGATCAAACCGGTGGGCACGGCTTTTATTCGTCTGATTCAGATGATTGTGGTGCCGCTGGTGCTGGCGTCGCTGATTACCGGCACAGCCAGCCTGGGCGACATAAAGAAGATGAAACGGATCGGCTCCAAGACGCTGATGTATTACCTGGCCTCCACCGCCATTGCTATTACGATTGGGCTGTTTTTAGCCAACCTCATCCAGCCCGGCAGCGGGATGGACCCCGAGGTGCAGGCGCGTCTCCTGGAAAACTACAGCGGCCAGGCCGGGGAAAAGCTGGCCGTAGTGCCCACACATCTCTCTCCTGTGGAAACTTTTCTGAATATTATCCCCAAGAATCCGTTTTCGGCCCTGGCCGGGGCCTCCATGCTGCAAGTAATCTTCTTTGCTATCTTCACCGGCATCGCCTTAACGCTGATTCCCCGGGAAAAATCGGCGCCGGTGATCACTTTTTTTGATGGCTTGAACGACGCCATGATTAAGATTGTGGTGGTGGTGATTGAAATTGCTCCCTACGGCGTTTTTGCCCTGATTGCCGATGCGGTGGGCAGCTTTGGGATTGACATTTTGCTTTCGCTGCTGAAATACACCATCGTAACCATTATTGGCCTGTTTATGATGATCTTTCTCTACCCGATAGTGGTGCGGATGTTTTCGGGTATTCCTTACATGGAATTTTTGCGGGGAGTCCGGGAGGCCCAGCTAATCGCCTTCAGCACCAGTTCCAGCGGGGCCACGCTGCCGGTAACTATGGAAGTGTGCGAGAAGAACCTGAAAGTTTCCAACCAGGTGGCCAGTTTTGTTTTGCCGCTGGGCGCCACGGTCAATATGGACGGCACCGCTCTCTACCAGGGGGTGGCCTCGGTGTTTATTGCCCAGGTGTACGGCATCCCCCTGGATATCGGGGCGCAGTTGACCATTGTGCTAACCGCTACGCTGGCATCCATCGGCACCGCGGCGGCCCCCGGCGTGGGTATGCTGATGCTGGTGATTGTGCTGCAGCAAGTGGGCATCCCGCTGGAAGGAATTGCCCTGATTCTAGCCGTTGACCGTTTGCTGGATATGTTCCGAACCACGGTAAACGTCACCAGCGACGCCACCGCCGCCGTGATTGTAGCGGCCACTGAAAATCAATTGGGGATCGAACCTGAAAAAGATTGAATTGTTTCGAAATGTGACGATTATTGTAGCCCCTTCCGGGGATTTCATCGACTCCCGGGCGGCCGGGATGTTGATGTATCCTGTCGAAGCCGGTTCCCCGGCCGGCGCCGGAGGGTGCGAAAGCACCCGGGCAAACCCGGTCTCTTTAAGCATTCGGGAAGTTTTACATCGCTTGTTTAACAAATTTAACAGCAATATAATTTCGAGGGCAACATGGGCAATTCTCCCCGCATACATCTGAATTTAAATGTGCGCGGACTTCCACAATCCGCAACGTTGGCGATCAACGAAAAAAGCGCCCGGATGATGAGTGAAGGCAAGGAAGTGTTCAAATTAGGGCTGGGTCAGTCTCCTTTCCCGGTGCCGCAGCCGGTTGTCGATGAGCTAAAAGTGAATGCTCATCAAAAAAATTACCTGCCGGTGATGGGCCTGCCGGAACTGCGGGCCGCCGTGGCGGATTATCATCGCCGCACAGAGGGCATCGATTATACCGAAGACGACATTCTGATCGGCCCCGGCTCCAAGGAGTTGATGTTTATTCTGCAACTGGTTTATTACGGCGATTTGGTAATACCCACCCCAAGCTGGGTCTCCTATGCGCCCCAGGCCCAGATTGTCGGCCGGCATATCCGCTGGATTCCCACCCACCTGGCCAACGGCCTGAAGCTGACGCCCATGGAGTTGGATAAATTGTGCGCAAAAGACCCGGAGCGCCCCCGGATTCTCATTTTAAATTATCCCAACAACCCCAGCGGCACCACCTATAATATTGAGGAATTAAAGGCCATTGCCGAAGTGGCTAAAAAGTATCGCACTATTTTACTTTCCGATGAGATTTACGGAGAACTGCACCACGAGGGGAAACATCTTTCGATTGCCCGGTTTTATCCGGAAGGCACCATCATCAGCAGCGGATTGAGCAAGTGGTGCGGGGCCGGGGGCTGGCGGCTGGGGACTTTCGCCTTTCCCAAGCAGCTTCATTGGCTGCGAGACGCCATGGCGGTGGTCGCCAGCGAAACCTTTACCTCGACTTCCGCGCCCATTCAATACGCAGCCATCCGGGCCTTCCGCACCGGGCCGGAAATCGAACACTACCTAAGGCAATCACGGCGGATCCTGAAGAGAATCGGGCAATATTTCCATCAAAGTTTAAAGAGCATGGAAGTTTCGGTTCCCCGGCCGAAAGGCGGATTTTACCTCTTTGCCAATTTTAATGCTTTCCGCAGCGAACTTCGCAAACGCGGCATTTACAACAGCCTGGATTTTTGCGACCGGCTCCTGGAAGAAACCGGGGTGGCTATTTTGCCCGGCTCGGTCTTCGGCTGCGAGGAAGACGAACTCTCCGCGCGCATCGCCTATGTAGACTTTGACGGCGCACGCACCCTGGCGGCAATTGAGAGCTTAGGGCCCCAGGATGAACCGGATATGGAGTTTTTAGTGCTCCACTGCCCTAAAATTGTCACTTCCATCGAGCGAATTTGCCACTGGCTTTCCGAATGCAAATAGCCCTAAAGTGCGGACTGCCCCGGTAAAGCAACCGCTTGATACACGCTCCGGCCCCGGAACGGGCAAGCGCTTCGCGGGTGAACACCTACGAAAGATCATCGCGGCCCTGCGGTGCTCCGCAACTTATAATATTTCACTTATTTAAATACTTCCAGGGTATGATATAAATCATTTCGGTTGTGATTTATTTCTGTATCTTGGTGTCGGCGGGGATTCCAATTACAGATCAAAAAAGTGGGTAAAAGCAAAATTGTATTCCTATAATTATAAGAAAGAATTTTTCCAGCGGCCTTTGTTTAACGAGCTCAATGTACTCTTCCTGAAGTTCCTGACCTTCAGCGCCCTGCTGCTGATCCCGCTGACCATCGCGTATGTGAGTTATTACAATCAGTTCCCGCAACAGCACCTGGATTACAAAATCCGGCAGAACTACCTCAGCCGGATTGTAAAATTATACAAAAACGCCAAGCAGCCGCTTTACGCCAGCATCAACATGGGGCCGGGTCTGTTCATTCCGGAAATGGACGAACACCCGGATGATTTTTTAGAGGATAGCCCGGTTTTTAAACGGGAAGTGGAGATTATTTCCAAAACCCGGCAGTTGCCCCAAGGCCCGGCAAAATCGTTTGACCAATCCCTGGCGGCATTCCTGAAGTCGCCCTCGCAGACCAAGGTGGATGTACAGTCGGCAATCGATCGCATTCCCACGGTGGCAACCCCGGCCCCGACCCGCACCCTCTCGCTGGTTGAACCGTACCAAACCCGTAAACAGGCCTATGAGTCAAACATCAAAAAATTCAACAAAATGGAATCGGGAAAGGTAACCATCCCCGAAGCGACTTTTACGGATTTTGGGGTGGTGCAAGGCGTGCGGAAATACGAAGAAACCATCACCATTGTAAATGAGAACAACCACAATTTAAAGTACTGCTTCCGGCGTATCTTGCGCAACGATCCCACCGCCCACGGCTTTATTCAACTCCAATTTTCGATTCATCCGGAAGGCTATGTAATCCGGAACAGCGTGAAGGTTTTGAACACGAATATCCGGGACCGGCGGGTGGTTCAGTGCGTCACCCGAAGCGTCAGCCGCTGGCGGAATTTCCCCCAGGTGCCCTACGAGAACGGCGAGTATTCCGTCACCCAAAAATACATTTTCTGAGCGAATTTCCTGCTAAGCAGGCCTGGTTTTCTTTTTTCCCTGCTCACATCTTTTTCATCTTTGCCCCGATAAATTTCCGGGATTGCAGCGGGTTGATCTTGTCCTCAAACTCGAAGATGACTCCGGCAATCAGCGGCGCTGTTTTGGCGATAAAGCCGAAAATATCATCATAGGGAATGTATCCTTCCCCCAGGGCGGCAAAGGAGAGACGGTCATGCCCGTCATCGCTGGCGTCTATCAGATGCAGCAGAATCGGGATACGGCGATTGCCGAAAAAATTCAACAGTTTATAGCACCACTCCAAACTCTCTGCCTGGCTAAACTCCAGGTCGCGATGAAACAACCGGGGAATATCCAGAACCGGGTAGATGGTATGGCCCAGGCTATTGGTCAAGGTAAAAAGCGCCTGGAATTTTTTGATGTTTTTTTCGGCGTCTTCCTTACCCCGGCGCTGAAAATAGTTTTCCACGTAAATCTGGCGCCCGCCCTTATTCAGCTTTTCCACCAGGTCGATCATCTCATCAATGTGGGCGTGTTCATCAAAATGGATGATGTATTTCGGCTCGGCGACCTGCTCCAAGAACCGGCAGAGTTTGCGGTAATAATCGCTTTCAAAAAAAGCCCGATTCAACATGCCCTCAGCATGGAAATAGACCTGTTGGAAATTTTCCTGGGCTTTCAGCAACTGTTTTAGAACCTCCTGGTTGCCTAACAGCGCATCATTTAAATAGACCTGAATAATTTCGAAGTCGCCCTGGCGGGCAAAGTCAATCGTATCAATGGGATCAAACTGGAAATTGGCGGATATGGAGTTTGCTACACCAATTGGGAAGGGTTTCATACTGGATTTCCTGTCCGGTTTTATAGGCGTTACTTTGTTTGAACGGAGATGAAGTTAGGCGGCCAGGCCATTGAAAGCAACGCATTTTCCCTTTCCGGCCTGATTGTCGCCGGCGGCCCCGCTGTTAGCAGTTCACTTACAGAGTGGTTTTCCAGAGCGATGAGGTATGATCATCGGATGCGGCGATATGGTGCTTAAGCAGGACTTTTCCGAAGCTTTGACGCGACTCGATGTAGGCATGGGCGGCCCCGGCCTCCTGAATCGGGAACACCTTGCTGATCACCGGTTTCAGATGATGTTCCTGCACAAATACACTCAGCTCGGTAAAGATTTTCTCGGTACGCTGCGGGTCGTTAAGCAGGTAGCCGAGATGGGTAGCCATCAGGGCAATGGATTGCCGGGCCATCCGCTGCAGCCCCACGCGGGGAATATCCCGCAGGGTTCTGATCCAGGAGAAGGGATTCCATTTTTGCAGATCCAGGCTGGCAAAGCCGGCCACCACCATGCGGCCAAAGGGGTTCAGCAACTTCAGGCATTCCCGGAAGACCTGCCCGCCCACCATTTCCAACACCAGGTCGACTCTCCCCGCCTCTTCCTCGAGCTGTTTGGCCCAATCGTCAACACGGTAGTTGATTCCTTCTTTAGCGCCCAGTTGTTTTACCAGGGCAATCTTTTCAGGATTTCCGGCCATGGCAAACACGGTTGCCCCGGCCCGGGAAGCCAGTTGCACCGCCGCCGTTCCAACTCCCCCGGCCGCCGCGGTGATCAGCACTTTTTCCCCTTCGGCCAATCGTCCCATCGGAAACAGGGAGACCCAGGCGGTCATAAAATTCACCAGAAACGCGGCGCTTTCCGCCAGGGTAAAACCCGCTATGGCCGGCACAGCCTGATCGGCCGCGATCACAATTTTTTCGGCGTAACAACCGTATTGCGCGCCGACCATCACCTGCTGGCCGACACGTTCCGGCGCAACTCCTTCTCCCACCCGGGAAATAACCCCGGACGCTTCCATCCCCAGGATATAGGGGCGCTTAACCGCCCAACCGTACAATCCCCGCCGGGAAAGGATTTCCGCATAGTTGACGCCGCTATAGTAGATTTCCACCAATACTTCGCCCGGCCCCGGGGCCGGGTCGGGAACTTGGCGGAGTTTCAACACACCGGGGCCGCCGGTGCGTTTGAGCAGAATCGCTTTCATGGATCAAACCTGTTTCATCTGTTCCGAATGTTGTCGTTTGTCGCTGCCTGCCAACCGATATTTGTCGTAATTTTTCGGAAAATAGGGGTGACCGGCAACGAGTGCAACCGGAAACTTTTGCAGAAGACGGCCTGCAAATGATCATCCCGGGCAGAGGCCTTTCCGGTCTCCCCGGCAGCCGGGGCCGTATGTTGATCGGGCCAGCGTGCAGAGCAGGGCCAAGCTCACGTTAGGACAAAGATAGCGCAGAGGCGAGCTTATCGGCCCGCCTCGTTGGCAAGGCTACTTCAAGAGCATCATTTTGCGGGTGAATGATTGCTGACCGGCGCGGAGCTGGTAAAAATATAGTCCGCTGGCGACCGGCCGGCCGGCCTGGTCGCGACCGTCCCACTTGACGTGATGTAGGCCCGGGGCTTCTACGCCGTGCACCAGGGTGCGCACTTTTTTTCCCTGCAGATTGAACACGCTCAGTTCCACGGATTGCGTCTGCACCAGACGAAACTCAATCGTAGTGGAAGGATTAAAAGGATTGGGATAATTCTGGGCCAATTCAAATTGAGCCGAAATCCGGTCGCCGTTCCCGGCAATAGCGGTCAGGTAC
>JAJRYW010000576.1 GCA_024275555.1 Calditrichota bacterium
CAGCCTGCAGGCAACTGCTGCCGATGTGCAGGATTTACGGGACAGCTACGCCCGCGACTGGCAGGAATGGCCGGTAGACGCCGGCGCCCCGTTTTACGATTTGAATCACAACGGCCAGTACGAGCCGGAACAGGGCGAAACGCCCGGCTTAGCCAATGCCGACCAGGTGATCTGGTTTGTCTGCAATGATCTTAATCCCAATTATCCCATCAATTTTGCCGACTCTCCCCCAATCGGTCTGGAACTGCAAGTGACTTTGTGGGGCTACCAGGATGACCCCCTCCTGGAAAACGCTGTTTTTCTGCGCTACCGGGTGATTAACAAATCCGGGGCGCGGATTGACTCGATGTTCTTCGGCAAATGGGTCGATTGCGACATTGGCAGCTACTTTGATGACTTCGTGGGTTGCGATCCCGGCCTGGATTTGGGATACGCTTACAATGGCTACCCCCAGGACGCCGGTTATCTGCCCTTTGGATTAAATCCCCCGGCGATGGGGTTTACCATTGTGCAGGGTCCGCGGGTAGCCTCTCCCGGGGACTCTGCGCTCTTTGATTTACGTTGGATACGGGGCTATCGCAATCTGCCGGCCAGTTCCTTTTGGCCCAAAAGTAGCGGCGGCTTTATCGGAGAACCTACCTACGGCGAAGAGGGCGCCTATCTCGGCTGGTATAACGTTTTGAACGGCTACCAGCCCTTTACAGACTCACTGAGACAAATGCCCTTGCGGTATGGCGCCGGCCCGCACCGGGGAGAAATCACCAAATTTCCGCTCGACGGCGACCCGATCCGCGGCACGGGCGACATTGACGGACAGGGCGTCAATTTACAGCCCGGGGCGCGTCGCTTTCTGCTGGCCAGCGGTCCCTTTGTGATGCTGCCGGGCGATACCCAGGAAGTCGTTTACGCCTTAGTCGGCGGCGACGGCGGCGATCATATCACCAATATCAACCCGCCGAAGTTCCACACCAAAGCCGCGCGATTCTATTATCACAACCGCTACCAGCGTCCCGCGGCGACGCCTGCGCCTACGCTGTTGGCTACTTCCAGCAACGGCCAGGTTGTGCTGGACTGGAGCAGCGACCTGGAACGCATCAACCAAATTGAGCAGGATGACAGCAGCAGCGGATTCCGGTTTGAGGGATACATTCTTTATCAGCTTCCCCGGGCGAACGCCTCCCTTGATGAGGGAATCCGCCTGAAGACTTTCGACAAGGAGAGCCCGCCTTCGGTTATCCTGGGCTGGCAACGCGACCCGGAAAGCGGGATGTACCTGGAGCAGCCGCTCATCTTTGGCGGCAATAACGGTGTAGAGCATTTTTATGTACTCGATGAAGACGCCTTCAGCGGCGCTCCTTTTATTGACGGGCAGGAGTATCATTTCGCTGTTACTGCCTATCGCTACCACCCCAATCCGGACTACCCGCGGCCGGTGATTTTCTCCGATCCGGCGGTGATCAGTGTGACGGCCCACCGGGATAATCCCGGCTACAGCGCCGGCTTTGGAGAGAGTTTACCGGTGCAATACCAGGGCCTCAGCGACGCCAGGGTCGAGGTGCAGGTGGTCAACCCGGCCCTGGTTACCGGGCATGATTACCGGGTGGGATTTGATGAGGATGTGCAGTACTACTTCATCGTTACCCTGGACAGCAACGGCCAAATTGTTGATCGGGACACGGTGGGAACCTGGCACGCCTGGAACTTGTACGATGAAACCAGCCAGACCCTGCTCCTGGAAAACCAGCTAAACGTGAGCGGCGAGGGGTATTTTCCGGTAGTGGATGGTCTCCAGGTGCGGGTGGATGCGCCAAAATTACAAGAAATTTATTGCGAGTTTACCGGTGAACGGTGGATTAGCGGGGTCAACTGGGGAGGGGGACTGCCGGGTTGCCTGGGATTGGTTGCCCTCTTAAACAGTTTTTTTGGCAGCACCCTGACCGATTCCCAGGTAACGCCGTTGCAAATAGACTTTCAGGACCGGCAGGATGTCGATCAGAATGGGTTTATCAGCCGGGGCGCCGTGTACCGGCGTGATCTCGGCTATGACTATGCCGGCGCCGGGGAACTTCCGATTATTGCGCATGACGTACTCGACCCGGATAATCCTCGTCGGGTGAATATTTCTTTTGTGGAAGATGAAAATGAATCCCAGGCTAACGGCGTCCACGCTAACCTGACCTGGGATATGGCCTGGAACGGCAGCCAGTTTCCCTCCAACGGCCTGGGAGGGCGGGAATACCTGTTTTTCCACCTGAGCGACTATGACGCCGGAGCGAGCTACAACAACGTGAACTGGGCCCCCGGCGCTGATGTGCTTTACGCCTTGTGGCCAAAAGAGAGGGGGGCTCGTTCCTATTTGGAAACATCTTTTCGCTGGGATATTCATGTTGATATCCCTCCGACGCCGGCGGACACCTTCCGCTTTACGGCGCCGGCGGCGCCCCGCGTGCCCAGCCGCTTCCGGCTCTACCAGAACTATCCCAATCCCTTCAACTCCTCCACAACCTTCCGCTATTGGCTGCCGGGCCCCTCCCGGGTAAGCCTGAAGGTTTACAACATTTTGGGTCAGGAGGCAGCCGTACTGGTAAACCGGCGCCAGCCGGCCGGAGAATACTTTTTGCGCTGGGACGCCCGCGGCTTCGCCAGCGGAATTTACATCTACCGTTTGAGTACAAAGTTTGGCCGTGAAGACAGGAAAATGCTGCTGGTGAAGTGAGGGGGGCAACGCAACCAGTAATGAGTAACGAGTATTTCGTATTGCAAATCTCAAATAATGGTTGCTCGTTATTTGTTACTCGTTACTCATCAGGCCAATACCGTTCAAAAAGAATTCCGTAATTGTTGAACCCGTTGGCGGTAAAAAGAGTTGAATTCCGGATGGGGATCGCGGCACAGGTAGACCCGCACCCCGTTTTCGCGAAAGTAGGGGTTGTTCACCCGGCCGACTTCTGCAATCTTTCCGAACAAAAATTGAATGTCTTCTCCTAAATTATCATTTACATAAATAAAGACGGTGGGGTTGAGGCTGTCCGGGGCCCAGTAAAGGAAGTTGTCGCTGAAGGATATGGGCTCGGGAAGGCCGGCCTTTTTTCCATAATACATTATGGCGCCCGCCTGGCCGTAGTTTTCCGCATAAATTGTGCAGTTCTTTTTTTCGGATTCACCCAGGCCCTGGTAGGCGGCAATCACCAAATTCCCCAACTCCTGCCAGCCAATCATATCCGCATAATCCTGCGGCAATTCATGGATTTGACCGTCTTCCCACCGTAAGGCCCCCTCAAAGCCATAGTCTTTGGTTGCCCGGCCATAATCAACCATCTCTGCCGGGGAGAAGATGGGTAAACTGTAGGGTAGAATGAACAATGCGGAAATCGTCATCACGGCCACAATTACGGGTTTCACTATTCGAAGGCGCTGCGAGAAGAGCTGCTCCATCAGGACGCCGCCGGCAGCGAATAAGACCGGGTAGATGCCCAGGGTGTAGTAGGGCTTGCCGCGAAGTATCACCAATAAGAAGATCAGCAGGAGAAATGTCCAGCCGAATACCCGGAATGGTTTACCTTTAGCGAAGAACAGCACATAGATTAAGCCGGCCGTCCAGATGAGCAGGGCGTGGCTGTTCATCAATATTTGCGAGATGAGAAATTCCGAGGCGGTTACATGGGCAAACTGGTTCCGGTATAATTCGGCCATGTGCTGAAACACCGGCCAGGCGTGCTGGTACTGCCAGAACAGGTTTGGCAGGATAATCAGCAGCCCGGCAATTCCGCCGAAAAACACATATTTTGAAGCAAGCAGTTTGCGTTCTTTTACCAAAAGCAAGCCGATCAAAAAGGAAAAGGCGAAAAAAACAATGGAGTATTTATTCAGGAACGCCAGACCCCAGGCCAGGCCGAGGTAAAGCCAGTAGCGCGGGTTTTGCCGGTTGATCATCCGCACAATTAGGTAGGCGCTGAGCAGCCAGAAAAATTGGTTAAAGGTCACCGGTTGGAAAAGGCTGTTGCTGCGCAGAAAGGCCGGAGAGAGAATGAACGACAACCCGGCAATGACAATTGCCCATCTTTTGCCGCCCATTTCCTTTACGATATAGGCAACCAGGACAACCGAAATCGCCCCGGCCAGCGCCGGGAAAAAGCGGATCGCAAAAACAGAGTCGCCCAATAAAAAACGGGCTGTTTTAGCGATTAATGCAATGAAGGGAGGCGCCGAAAAGTATCCGAAATCCGGGTGTTCCCCTAAAGCCAAATACAAATACGCATCGCGGTGCAATTCATAATTGGTGTTGGTAAACAGGTGAATCAGAAGTTTGAAAATTGCTAAAGCGGCAATTAATACCAATTCCGGGTGAACCGTCCATCCCAATCGTTTTAGCACACCATCGTTTCTTGCTGATTCGTAATATTTATGATGCTCCTTCATTATACCGGGAGTATACGACATTCTCCCCCGCAAGTTGTGTGGAATCCGAAAAAGAAAGCTGCCCGTTTCTTTATGCTTTTCACATTTTTTTTAGCCATGGCAAGAAAATATCAAAAAAAATGTGTATCTTTGTAGGCAAAAAAAATGAGGGATCCGGAAATGAAGCACCATCCTAAGAGCGACTCTGAAGTTACAATGATCGGATTTACCGGGACGCTGTTCTGTGCGCTGGCAGGTTTTCTGTTGTTCGGAGGGGAGATTTTCAACAGCGGTCATCCCGGCTTTCAGTTCATCAGCTACGGGATTCTGGGCGGGGCCATCTTTACCTTAGTCGCCCTGCGCCGCTATAAAACATTGCTGCTTACCACGGCGGCGCTCTTTGTGCTGAACCTGATCCTGGCTGTCTACAACAACCCGCTTCCCATGACGGTGCATATCCTTTTTTTTGCCGGCGTTGCCGCGGTTGTTGCCGGTTACAGCGGGTTCATCCACGTTCAATTGAAGCGGATCGGGGTGTTGCGGCCGCTTATCCTGGGCGGGCTGATGCTCCTGCTCTACCTGCTCCTTACCATCACCCTTAACCAGCTTTATACCGTGAATCAATACCCGGTTTCTTTGCGCACCAACCTGCCCCTGGGGTTTCTGGTGGGCCTGGGCCTGGGGGCGGGATGGCAGATGGCCGAGCGCATTCAGGAGCTGAACCAGGGCAAACGCAAACGGTAACAATGCCAATCACAAGTTGATGATTTGACGCTGAGAAAGGCGGAAATCGGCCTTTACCGACGGCATTCTGCATCAAATTATAGACCCGTGAATTCGTATGAAAATGAAATTGTTTAAATATGATGAACGAGTTTCCCGGGAAATTTTCCCACCCCGGCCTTCCCCGAAATCGGGGAGGGAGGCCGGTTTCCCCCCGATTTCGGGCTTCGTCGTGAGCTCAGCCGAACAGGGGATTTAGGGGGGACATTACTATTGCAGGAAGGCAACTACACAAATACATTTCATTTTTTCGGAAACTAATTCACGTCTTATAGACACGTGAAGAAATTTAAGAAGACCGCCGGTTCTCAGGTAACCGCAGGTTTAACGCCCGTGAAGCATTTCGCAAGCTAAAGCTTGCGGCTACCAGTTCAGACTGTATTCACATATTAATTCACGCCTCTATAATAAGCTCAACTTGTGATGGGCATTAAAACTTCGCGGGTAGATTATCTGCCCCACGCTGGGAAGGGCGTAAAGCAAAAATATCATCATAAAAATTCTTCCCCCCTCCTCACAAACCGGTCAAGATCGGCCGGTCCATAAAAAAGGGGCTCATGGCGAGCCCCTTTATAAAACAATTATCGGAAAAACGGTTAACCGGAGATTTCCGTTTCCGGGGGAGGAAACTCGATCAGGAAGTCATCGGTGTCCGGGCGATCCAGCGGTACAAAGTTGGTGTTGAGACGATCATAGCGTCGTAAATCAACCCAACGATGTCCTTCCATGAACAGGGAATAGCGCTTCTCATGCAGAACCTGATCCAGGGCATTCTGGGCGCTCAGAGTTACGCTGGCCAGCCCTGCCGCCGACCGGATAAAATTGATATCGGTTTCCGCGGCGGGCAAATTATTTAAGCCGATGTTTGCTTCGGCGCGGAGCAGAATTAACTCTTCGTTGCGAATAATCGGCAGCGGATCGGTGGACGATTCGGTGATGGTCACCTGGTAACTGGAAGAGAGGTTGTCGAACGCCTGGGCTTCGGGGCGCTGGGCAACTTTACTGGCAAAGCGCTGGTCGCCTGCTTCGGCGTCGCTGGCAAAGGAGGGATGCGCCATCAGTTTAACAAACGGGGCCGAGGTCGATTCGAAGATATTGTTCAACTGATCCCCTAAGCCGGAACCGTAGACATGATAAGCGCCGAATTCCAGCGGTTTGCTTTCATCCAGGAAGGACTCATCCAGGGCGTTGAGGGCGTCTTGCCATTTTGCCTGGTAGACGGCCACGCGGGCCCGGATGGCCCGGTTAAACTGCCGGAAAGCGGCCGGGGTGGGAAAATCGGCAAAGCCGGGTGAGAGCCCGAAGGGGAATTCATCGCCGCCATTGCTCAAGTCGGCGGCGCCATCATCCAGCAAGTTTTCGATAAAAGCGAACGACTCGGTTTTGCTGGCAAAAGGGGCAAAAGTCCCCGAGAAATCCAACTGAAGCCCATTGGAATTGGTCAGGTTTAAATTCAGCAGAAGCTGATAGGCCATCATGGTTTTGGCAAACCCATCTGCCGCGGCTTTCTCTGCGCCGGCCAGCTCTTTGGCGGACTTTTCCAGCATAAAGCGGCAATCGGCAATTACCTGGTAACGGCCGGACCAGGGGCGATTAAGCAGGAACCCGCCCGGGTCGGGAGTGTTGAACAGCAACTCGCCGGTATAGCGCGGGTCAGCCGGCTCAAAGTAATAAATTTCCCGGCCGACCGTGCCTACCACGCGCAGGTAGATGGCCAGATCGGTGCGCATGCCCGCCTCGATACCGGTTACTAAAGTGGAAATGGGCACGTCTTCAATGACCGGGGCGTTCGGATTGGGAAAATCCAGTTTCTCGCAGGAGCTCATGAGCAGAACCGCCAGGAGAAGCAACCCTATCCACAATCGGTAGGGCGCCTGTTGAATAATGTTTCTATGATTTGTCATGGTTATTCCTCGCTTGTTAATTAAAGTCCAAAAGAGACATTAAAGTAAAAACTCCGGGAAGACGGGAAGGGCAACACATCAACGGCGCGCCCGACGGCCACATTACCAAATTGACTTACCTCGGGATCATATCCATCATATCCGGAAATCATGATCAGGTTCCGGCCGGAGATCCCGATGGTCAGGTTAGACATCCAGTTTCCGAAAAATCCCTGGGTAGCGGTTTTGGGAACCCGGTATTTAATACTCAACTCTCTCAGTTTCAGGAAACTTCCGTCTTCGATAAACGGCGCGGTCGTGGTGCCCAACAATTCCAGGCGGGCGTCGCCAAGCCTGTCCGAGCTGACATTTTCCAGGTCGATGATAGTGCCGCCGGGCAGGTTGAGATTCTCCGCGGTAATCGGATCATCATAATCCACCGTGGTGCCGCCCAGGTCGGTAAGCAATTTACCCAGGTTAATCACATCGCCGCCGGAACGCCAGTCCCATAACGCCGATATCTCGAAATTGCCCAGGGTGAGGAAGTTGTTCCAGGAGAGTTGAAAATCCGGGTTGGCGTCTCCCAGGATAATCGTTTTGCCGTCAGCGTCTTTATCCGATCCGATAATCGAGGTCGGAGAAAGTCCTTCTTCGATGCGATAAGTTCCCAGCGAGGTGGCAAATCCGCCCGTGTTAAAGGGGTCAATGGTAAGTTTATCAATCTCCGATTCGGAAGAGGAGAAGTTAAACCGGGAGGTCCAGCTGGCCTTGTTGCCTTTAAAGGGAGTGAGCCCCAACGAGATTTCAATCCCTTTGGTGGTCATTTCGCCGCCATTGATAAACTGCTGGGTAAACCCGGTCGAGGGGGGCAAATCCTGCTGCAGAATCAGGTCGGTAATTTTTTGATTGTAGACGGTGAACTCCAGGGTCGCGTTTCCGCTGAACAGGAAGGCGTCAATTCCCATCTCGATCTCTTTGGTGCGCTCCGGGCGGATTCCCGGGGTTCCTTTTTGGGCGCCGGTAATTACCCCGCCCTGGTTGCCGATATTGGCCGGCACCAGCGCATCAAACTTGGCGTTTGGAGGAGGAAGGTTCCCAGTCGAACCAAAAGCGACTCTCACTTTTAATTCCGGAATGAAGGAGGAATTCCAGAAATCGAACTGGGAGATCCGCACCGAGCCGGCGATTTTGGGAAACAGAAAATATTTTTCCGTATTTCCGTTGGCGCTGCTGGCGTCGCCGCGCAGACCGGCGGAAATAAAATATTTATCTTTGATGGTTAATTCTTCCTGCAGGAAGAAACCGCGCTCACGGCGGATTTGCCGGTTTTGAAACGCATCCACCGCGGCGGCCTGGTCGATGTTGGTCTGGGTGGGAGTAATCCCTTTTGCCGCGGTTAGGGTATTGTTCAGATTCAGATTCTCGAACTGCACCCCGGCCTGGGTGGTAAACAACCAGCGCGATTTGGTGTTGACCCGGTGCACCAGGTTCAAGTAAAGATTCGAATTGGTGTTGACCGTTTCTCCCAATAAAGATTGTCCCGGGAATTGGCTGTCACGCTCTACTTGCAATTCCGGGGGAGAGACGACCCGGTTCTCCTGGTTATAAAAATCCACCCCGCCTTGTGCGGAAAACTCTAAGTTCTGTCGCTCGGCCTGCATCAGGTTGTAGGTAAACCGGGAAGCGAAAGTCACCCGGTTAACCAACTCGTTGTTGGTCAGCAGGTCGCGCACTTGCAATTGATTCGAGGAATTAAAAGGGTGATCGGGATAGACCAACTCCCCATTTTCTTCGCGGGGGCGGATGTCCAGGAAACTGGGGGTAAAGGCGGTGGCAATCCCCAGCGTGGCCCCGGAGTTGTCGTTCCCGGTAATGCTGCGGTCCGATTCGGAACGCACATAATTCGCCGTAACGGAAATGTTGGAGCGAATACTGAGGCGGTGATCCAGGTTGAGGCGAGCGGAGAATTTATCATACCCGCTGTTTTTGATAATACCGTCTTCGGAGCGGATTAAACCGGAGACATAAAAACGGGTGCGCTCCTAACCGCCCCGGGCGCTTATCGAGGTTTGCGAGATCAAGCCTTCTTCGCCATAGAGCACATCTTCATAATCGATAAACCGGTTTGGGTCTTGCAGGAAAAGCTGTACGCCGGTCTGGCCGTACTTGGCGGCCACCTGGGTGGTGTCGGGAAATTTGCGGGTGCCGATCTTGTGCAGGATGGTGTTGAATCCGGTTTCCTGCTTGACGCTGATTCGGGTTTTCCCGGCAAATCCTTTTTTAGTATTAATGATCACCACTCCGTTGGATGCTTTCGAGCCGTAGACCGCGGCGGCGCTGGCGCCTTTCAGGATTTCGATGCTCTCGATGTCTTCCGGGTTAAGATCGGCAATCCGGTTTACCGGCTGGCCCTGGGGACGCGAACTGCCGGCCCCGGCCGCTTTGGAGACAATATCAATTCCGGATTGGTTGGTGGAATTGTTGACGATAACCCCGTCCACAACATAGAGCGGCTGGGTAGAGCCGACAATGGTGGAGGTGCCGCGCAGGTTCACATCCAGCCCGCCGCCGGGTGCGCCGGTGTTCTGGGAAACGGTAACCCCGGCAACTTTCCCCTGCAAAGCGCTTTCCAGGGTCTGGGTCGGCGCCGGAATCAATTCATTGGCGCTGATGGTTCCCACCGAGTTGGCCAGGTTTTCACGTTTTACGCTGGAGGCAAAACCGGTCACAACCACCTCAGAACCCTTCAGAATATCCTCCTCCAGGCGGATAACCAGGTTCGAGATGCTGGCTTTTACCGGCAACTCAACCGTTTTATACCCCACATAGGTAAACACCAGGGTGGCGCTGGTCTGGTTGGGGATAATCAAATTAAAATTTCCGTCGATATCGGCAGTGGTGCCAATAAACGAGCCTTTCACTTGTACTTCTGCGCCAGGCAAGGCGTCTGAGGTCTCAGTGGAAACAATTTTCCCCGACACCACTAAGTCCTGGGCGGATACAAACCCAATCAGAAATACAGCGACAATCAACACAGATAATTTGAAGCGGATAGCTGTATTCATAAAAACTCCAGTTAGTTTAATCTTTTCATGAATTTATTAAGTATTTGATAAACGGTTTGCTGCTTAAGTGTTACGGCCCGCGAATGGGGAGCACTTTGGCAACGGCATGTTGAGCGCTAAAACGCCATTCACTCAGGGAGTGCACCCGGGTGAGTCTTTCCTGGGTTAATAAAAATCGCACGGCAATACGCTCCGGCGCCAGAGCATCGAGATGCAGGCTGAGTTGCCGGAGTTCCTGCCGGAACCGATGCGATTCAAAGGAAGAAAAGAAGTGATACATCCTGGATAACGGTTGCCGCATGTGCTTATCCTTAAGAAATATGGCCGTGAATGGATAAGATATAAAACTTCCCTTCAGCCGAACGGCTGCTATGAATCAAGGATAATTATAAGGGATTCGATTGTTTTGCTGTTCCCGGCCCGGGTTGAAAAAGAAGCTCCTAAAGTAAACCGTTCCGAATGGGAAGGAAAAGGCTTCAGGCGGGATGGGAATTATCAGAAATCGGTTAGGCGTTCCATGTGTCGGTGCGTCTGCATGGCGATGAAAACGCGCCCGCACAACCCTCAGCAAACTATTCTAACCAACTCTGTGCCAATTAGAGACAAAATTGAATTTGGATCATTGGTGTGCATCTCCTCTGAGATTGTTTCAACATCAACTTTTAGCTGAGGGAACAACCTGCTATGACTAAAAATACCCCACGCGAGACTCTTAACGGAGTTAAGTTGAGCGAAGGTACGGCATGGAAATCAAAAAATAAAGCTTGAGAATTAATTAACTATCTATATTGCTTATTTACTATCCCGGGAAGCCGCACGGTTGCCCGCGCCAGCAGCAAATATGGGGAGGATTTGTTCCGGAAAATGTCCGGGCGCTTACAAATCAGGGATGCTTGCAGCGCTTTTTTCCGGCAAATAATTTAGAAAAACCCGCGAAACGGCTTCTCGCGGCCTGGCGCCGAAACAGGGAGAGAGCCTCCGCCGCCGGAATACCCGCCGATTATTTCAGTCGGGCTTTTTTGCTGGCCTCCCGCAGTTCCACAAATTTATCCAGGTGGTCTACGGCATGGCCGATTCCTTTGCCCAGCCAGCCGCCGCCGTCGATAGTGAGGCATTCGCCGGTAATGTAATCCGCATAAGGAGAAAGCAGGTAGAGTGCGGCCCGGGCCACCTCTTCCGTGCTCGCAAAACGCTTCAGCGGTATTTCCCCGGCCACCGCCTGCTGCATTTCCTCGGTCGGCCAGAGCCGGCTGGAGGCGCCGGGGGTGTCAAACGGCCCCGGGGCAATGGCGTTTACCCGGATTCCGTAGCGGGCCCATTCGACCGCCAGGGTGCGGGTCATCGCTAACACCCCGGCCTTGGCCGAGGCGGAATGGATGGTGCCCGGCCCGCCGGTCCAGGCATAGGTCGCCACAATATTCAGGATTTGCCCCTGCTGTTGGCGGATCATCCGGTCGCCCATAATCTGGGAGCAGTAAAAGGCGCCGTTCAAGACAATGTCGATGACCGATTTCCAGCCGCGCAGGGGCAGCTTTTCCGCCGGATAGATAAAGTTGCCCGCGGCATTGTTAACCAACACATCGATGCGGCCGAACCGCTCCATAATCTCCCCGGTAAAGGTGCGAATCCGGGCCGGCTCCCGCACATCGACCAGGCCGGTTAACACCTCGCCGCCGGCGGCTTCTATGGCCGCCCTGCCCGCTTCCAGATGCTCGGGTTTGCGACTGCAGATAGCAATGCGAGCCCCATGCTCCGCACAAATTTTAGCTATTTCTTTCCCCAGCCCGGTGCCGCCGCCGGTAATCACCACAACCTGGTCTTTTAAAACCGCCTCTTTAAACATGGCGCTTCCTCTATGTTTATTTTTGATGACTTGCCGGCGGGAATGTAAATCCGGATCGGCGCAACACAAAATGCTTCCGAAAAATCAGTACTTCAGCGCCAGTTGGAAGCGCAATTCCTGCTTGCGATTTCCCAGCACCGTCAGGAAGCCGCTCCCTAATTGCTCCTGGTCCGGAAACCAGATCTCCCGGTATTTGAAGGAGAGCCGCCACTGTTCGGAAGGCCGGTAGCTAAGTAAAATAAACCATTTGTAACCGCGGTCATTGAGCAGAATATTGCGGAAGTTGCCCGGCAAATCGTTCTCAAATTCGTAGATGCGAAAATCGTAGGCGGGAATATCAAATTGCGTCCAGCGTAGTTGGATTTGCAGACCGGAAGGCCCGCGGTACTTCCAGTCCTGGTAAAAACTGATTCCGTAATTGCGGGCGGATACCAGCGCAGAATCCGCCCAACTGATTTCCAGCCGGTTGATTAGCCGCAGGCCCCGGCGCACCTGGGTGCGGATCTGGAAGCGGAGATTTTCGCGGGTCCGTTCCGGGTAACGGCTCAACCCGGCCTGGCCCTTCCGAATCCGGCGGGTATAGCGCAGAGTCAGTTCAGAGTCGCGCCATTTTTGCCGCCATTGCACCTGGCGGGTTCGTTGCACAAACCGGAATTCATCGGCCTGGCGCGCCGGGCGGTTGTTCCGGAAATAGGCCGCCCACACCGCCCCGGGGAACGGCCGAACCTGTACGCTCAGCAAATAACCGGCGCGATTTTGCGCCGGCGCCCCGACTTGCCCGAATCCCCGGCTGTGATAGGCCCAATAGTCGGGATGATAATAGTAGGCCAGAACGCCATAGCGCAGCCCGGCAATCGGCGAACGGATCAGCAACGATTGCTGCAGGGCCGGAAAACGATTGGCCAACAGCGCAGCCTCTCCCTGGCCGGTCAGCGCCCCTCGCTGCCAGGAGTAAAATCCCGACCAATAATCCCAGGCCTGCCGGGGAGCGCCAAACCGGGTAAGCAGGGGAAGGTTATAGCGAATGGAGGCGTATTGCACCCCCGCCTGCCCGGAAGAAAACTCCCGGAAGAAGCCCAGGGCAATCAACTGCTCCTCCACCCGGTTCTGACGCGCTTTTTCGGTCTCGGTGCGATGGTAGCCGGAGCGGTCGAAACTTTTCACCAGGGTGCTGTCCTCATTAAGCGATGCATCCAGGCGCTGCCGGGAGAACGTCGCCGAAACCTGGGTTGAGGTGTTCATTTGCCAGCGCCATAAGCCTCCCCGCAGGAAGGCGTTTTCGTCGCTGGAGCGCTTCAGGCGCTGCTCCCACTGGGAACGGTCGAACTGCTGAAAGGCCTCGATGCTGACCGGCTGGCCATAGGCAGAGTTGAAAAGCAGCCCCTGCCCGGCGCGGAGATTAAAATCTCCCAGAACAAAGGTGGATTTGCCCGGCTTCCAGTGGTATTGTCCATAGAACGATCCCAGGTCGAACCAGTTTTGCTCGCCGCTATCCTTTTCCCAGGTTGCCCCGGCCTGCCAGCGTTCGCCCTTGCGCAGGGCAACCCGGTGATAAAGCTGGTAGGGATTGCTGAAGACCTGCTCATCAAAAGCGCGGATGGAATGAAGCGGCCGGCTGAGCTGGGTGCGGTACTCCACCCGGGCTGCCTTCCGCCGCGGGGCAAGGGTAATGTAAGGCCGGAGCGCCTCGAACAACTCCTGAGACACCCCGGGGATGCGCAGCAATTCTTCCGCCGATTGGAAGGCCTGCTGCTCCTTCCGGTAGCGCACAATGGCCCGGGCTTGTTCAGCGCTTAAAAAGGGGATGCGCAACAACTCCCGGGCCGAGGCGCGGTTCAGATTAATCGGGTGGGCTTGCAGCTCCTGCAGAAGCTCTAAAAAATCGGTCTGGTAGAGTTCTTCGCTTTCATAGCTCTCCAGCAAAGACTCCAGCAGGCCGGCTTCCTGGGCCAGGATTGTCCCGCTCCATAGGCATATCATCAGGCCAAAGGCCAGGATATCTGTTCGCATCATGTCCGGGAAGTTTTGGTTTGAAGAGTGTACCAAAGCGGAAGGAATTATTCAATAGCCGGAAGTTTTTTTACCGTAAAACGGCCCCGGCCGGATCGCAGGGGAGAAGGGGGGGATGCGGCTTTAGTTATAACTCATGTTACGCAATTTGCCGCAAATATGCAGAGGTCACAGAGATTATTTAAAAGAATGTCCAAGAACTTGAATTATATTTACGGTTCGCTTAATATTTTTGAGGGTTTCAAAATTCAACTTTCGCACCTAAGGTAATGTTTTAAAAAGAGCAATATGTATTTTTTGGGTGCATGTCAAATTGCACAATGGAAAGCCGTTAAAACGGCTAGGTAGTGTTTGGCCGAAAACTCGAGAGAGCGCACCATGAATTGTGCAAGCGGCTATGTTAGCCCTGAAAGGGCGTCAATATTATAGCCCAGGGCAACGCCCTGGGAAAATTGATAAATCACCATTAACCCTG
>JAJRYW010000577.1 GCA_024275555.1 Calditrichota bacterium
ATATCATTCGACGTCTAAATCATTCATCTTGCACCATTCCAATAACCCGGCTTTCATCCTTTGATCCTGGTATTCATGCCATTGATCAAGCAAGTTAAGAGATGCTAATAACGTCTTGTAGCGGTGATATGCCCCTCTTTTGCGAAAAAAATACTCGACGTCATCAATTCTTTCCGGAATGTGCTCCCATACAAAGTTAAAAACTAATTCTTTACCAAGTCCTAATTCATTTTGATGTGGTATTTCAATATAATCAGCACTATCCATATCTTCCGGAAAGTCGCTCTCACCGGTCATATCCGAGCTGTAGTATATTTTTCCGGTTTTCCTGTTCAAAACCGCATGATGCATTTCGGGCATATCAGAGCTCACAAAATGGAATGCATTTTCGATTTCACTAAAGCTAATCATAGCATCCTCCTATTATGATTGTTGCTCTTCATATTCGTTCCTGTTAAACCCCTCCGGCCTGGGCGTCCAGCACGGCAATGGCAGTCATATTGACCACGTCGATCTCATCGAAATCGCCGATTTGCAGCACGTGCACCGGCTTGCGCATGCCGATCAGGATGGGCCCCACCGCCGCGGCGTTCCCCAACCGTTTCAGCAGTTTGTAGGCCACGTTGCCGGTTTCCAGGTTGGGGAAGATCAGCACATTGGCCCCGCCCTTACCGGCCAATTCGCTGAACGGGTAAACCTCATCCAAAATTTTGGGGGTCACGGCCGTATCGGCTTGCATCTCGCCGTCAATAACAATTTCCAGGCCGCGCTGTTTGACCATCTCGGTCGCCCGGCGCACTTTATCTGCTAAGGGGTGGCGCGAACTGCCGAAGTCGGAGAAAGAGATCATGGCCACGCGGGGATCAAACCCGAACCGCTGCACCTCCCGCGAGGCCAGGATGGCAATTTCCGCCAAATCCTCGGCGGTCGGCTCGATGTTCACCGTGGCGTCGGCAAAGAAGATCACCCGGTCTTTGAATATCATCATGTATAACCCGGCCACTTTTTTCACTTCCGGCCGCACCCCGATAATCTGCAGGGCCGGTCGGATCACCTCCGAGTAGTGTTTGGTCAGCCCGGCCACCAGGCCGTCTGCCGCGCCGGTGTGCACCATCATGGTGGCAAAATAGGTGTAATTCCGGATCAACCGCTGGGCTTCCTGGCGGATCATTCCCTTGCGGCGGCGCAGTTTGTAAAACTTTTCCGCATAATCGGCCAAATCCGGAAAATTATCCGGGTGTACAATATCCACGCTATTGTGGATATTTAAATTGAGCTGTTCCATCTTTTGTTTGATGACCTCCGGACGTCCCACCAGCACCGGGTGGGCCAGGTATTCGCTTACCACAATTTCGCAGGCTTTTAAGATTGCCGGCTCCTCGCCTTCCGGGTAAACAATCCGCTTCGGCGCTTTCTTGGCTTTGTTGATGAACACCCGCATGACCTGGCGGGTCATCCCCAGGCGGTTCTCCAGTTTCTCGCGGTACTCATCCAGGTCAATTTGGACCCGGGCCACACCGGTATCGATGGCCGCTTTGGCCACCGCGACCGTTTCCCAGAGCAGCACCCGGGGATCGAACGGCTTGGGGATAAGATATTCCGGGCCAAACTCCAGGTGAGCGCCGCCGTACGCCTGCATCACCGAATAGGGCACGGGTTCGCGGGCTAATTCCGCCAACGCCCGGGAAGCGGCAACTTTCATCTCCTCGTTAATTTGCCGGGCCCGCACATCCAGGGCGCCCCGAAAAATAAAGGGGAAGCCCAGCACATTATTAATTTGATTGGGATAGTCGGAACGGCCGGTGGCCATAATCACATCGGAACGGGCCGCTTTGGCGTCCTCGTAGGTAATTTCCGGGTCCGGATTGGCCATGGCAAAAATAATCGGCTTAGCGGCCATGGATTGCACCATCTCTTTGGTTAAAATATTCGCCACCGACAGCCCGGCAAAGACATCGGCGCCTTTCAGCGCATCCGCCAGGGTGCGCGCCTTAGTCTCCCGGGCAAATTCTTCCTTGAGCGGATTCATCCCCCTGGTGCGCCCTTTGTAAATCACCCCTTTGCTGTCGACCATGGTGATATGTTCCGGCCGTGCGCCCAATTGGATGTAAAAGCGGGCGCAGGCAATTCCGGCCGCGCCGGTGCCGTTAAAGACGATCTTCACCTCTTCGATTTTTTTACCGGCCAGGTAGAGAGCGTTGAGCAATCCGGCCCCGGAGATGATGGCCGTGCCGTGCTGATCATCATGGAACACCGGGATGTTCATCTGCTTTTTCAACTCCTCCTCAATGTAAAAACACTCCGGCGATTTGATATCCTCCAGGTTGATGCCGCCGAAGGTCGGTTCCAGGAGCTTGACCGTGCGGATAATGTCATCGGGGTCCTGGGTGTCCAGCTCCAGGTCGAACACATCGATATCGGCAAAGCGTTTGAAGAGCACTCCCTTGCCTTCCATCACCGGTTTCCCGGCCGCCGCCCCGATATTGCCCAGGCCCAATACGGCGCTGCCATTGCTGACCACCGCCACCAGGTTGCTCTTGGCGGTATATTTATAGACGTCCTCCGGGTTCTTCTCAATCAACAAACACGGCGCGGCCACTCCCGGCGTATAGGCCAGCGATAAATCGTGCTGGGTAATACAAGGTTTGGTGGGAGAAACTTCAATCTTCCCGGGACGCCCCTGGGTATGGTAGGTTAAGGCCTCTTTTTTGTAATCCATGGCTGCTCCTTTCCGGAAATTCCGGTTCGTTGGTTTATCTGATAGTGTTCAAAGTCCATCTCTGATTCAGGCGATCTTATTTACCGGGAAACATTGTTTTACATGTGCATCCGCGTAAAACCGATCCGCACTGCAATGGCGCCAATACCGCATCCCCCCGGACCAGGCAACAACCGCCGGATATCGCTTAAAAAATATTGGCAGGGATTCGACATGGGGAAATTTCCTGTTTTCCAGGTACACGGCAAAATTGCTTCGCTGAACGTCAATAAAATTTATTGAGGGATGGGAATTAAAGAAAGATAATTTAAATAAAGAGAAGGCGACTCCCGTTAAGACAGATTAACAACTCATGTTTGCGGCGGCGCCACAAGATCGCCGGCTCTTTCCTCCACAACCGGCACGGCGCTACTACTTGCCTGTTCCGAAATAGATCGTGTTTATGTGAGCTTCTTCACTGCCGGGGCCGGCTTTCCGGCCGTTAATTTTAGGCTTGGTTTACCATAATAAACCTATAAATTTGAGCATTTTTTACAGAGTAACGAGTCAATCACGTGGAGCCGGTTATGCGTAATTTTTTTCTGATATTCTGGATCACAATTTCAATTGCCCAGGCGCAGACCTTTCGCTTTACGGCCATCCCGGATGAGGACATCTACCGCTTGCAGCAGCGATTTGACAAGATTGCCCAATACCTGGCCGAACAGTTGCAGGTGGAGGTGGAATACCTTCCGGTAAAGTCATATAGCGCCTCGGTGGCCGCCTTTAAAAACAACCAGGTGCAATTGGCCTGGTTTGGCGGATTATCCGGGGTGCGGGCCCGCCGGGCCGTTCCGGGAGCGCAGGCCATCGCCCAGGGCCTCGAGGATCAGCGCTTTGTCACCTATTTTATTGCGCACCGGAGCGCCGGCATTTCCTATCGGGAAAAATTCCCGGAAAAAATTGCCGGGCGTACTTTTACGTTTGGTTCCAAAGGCTCCACCTCCGGCCGATTGATGCCGGAGTATTTCATTCGCCGGCATTTCGGCAAATCTCCCCGGGAGGTTTTCCGGCGGGTTGGCTTCAGCGGCGACCACTCCAAGACCATCGCCCTGGTGCAGTCCGGGAGCTACCGGGTCGGAGCAGTTAACTACAAGGTCTGGGAGAATGAATTGAAGGCGGGAAAGATCGACACTGCCCTGGTGCATATCATCTGGAAAACCCCGCCGTATGTGGATTACAACTGGACCATCCGCCCGGATGTGGAAGCAAGCTTCGGGGAGGGCTTTATCGAAAAAGTGCGGCAGGCCCTGCTGAATTTATCCGACCCGGATTTATTGGCCTCTTTCCCGCGGCAGAAATTCATCCCGGCGGATAACGAACTCTACCGGCCCATCCTGGAAACCGCCATTCAAATCGGATTAATCGATCATTAACCGGAGCAATGATGGCACTCTTTGAACTCCGGGACATCTCGATCTCCTACGGAAAAACCCGGGCGCTGGAGGGAATTTCCCTCACGGTGTCTCCGGGCCAAAAAGTAGCGCTGATCGGGCCGAGCGGAGCCGGGAAAACCACCCTGCTGCGCACATTATATCAAACCCTTCCGGAGCGCTGCGCTTTTATTCATCAGGATTATTCCCTGGTTCCCCAGTTATCGGTGTTCCACAACGTATATGCAGGACGGTTGGACCGGCATTCGACCCTGTACAATTTGCGCAACCTGGTGCGGCCCTGCAAAACGGAGTGGAAAGCCGTGCAACAGGTGCTGGAACGGCTGGGGCTGCCGGAAAAAATCAGCCAAAAAGCAGCGGCGCTTTCCGGCGGGCAACAGCAGCGCGTCGCCGTGGCCCGGGCGCTCTACCAGCAGAGCCCGGTTTTGTTAGCCGATGAACCGGTGGCAGCCGTAGACCCCCATCAATCCGGAAGAGTGCTGGAAACCAT
Source organism: Calditrichota bacterium (assembly GCA_024275555.1). Lineage (GTDB taxonomy): Bacteria > Calditrichota > Calditrichia > RBG-13-44-9 > J075 > JAJRYW01. The sequence goes on from JAJRYW010000577.1 coordinate 4,643, forward strand.
GCTGGCAAGTGTGGAAACGGCCGTGATCGCGCTTCATTCGGTAGACCTGGCCTTGCAATTCTTTCCGCGCATCATCGGCCTCCGGGAAGGCAAGGTGTTTTTTGACCTCCCGGCCCCAAAAGTCACCCAAACCCGGCTGAAGGACCTCTTTCTGCCGTGCTGAGAATCAGTCTCTATTTCCTGGCGATCGGCGTATTCTGCCTGTTTTTGGCTGACATCGAAATCTCCACGCTTAACCCCTGGCTGGAAGTGCAACGCCTGCTTGCCGGCGTCCTCGCCCCCGATGTGACGGTGCTCTATCAATTCCGTCTTTCCCTGTTAAACACGGTGACCTTTGCGCTCACCGGCATCTTTTTCAGCGTTGCCGCCGGGGCGGTATTGGCCATGTTCTACCGCTACCGGGCGGTACGTTTATTCTGCGCGTTCACCCGCTCCATCCACGAAATTTTCTGGGCGTTTTTATTCATCCCGGTGGTGGGATTGAACGCGCTGTGCGGCGTGCTGGCAATCGCCATTCCCTATTCCGGTATTTTTGCTAAAGTGTATACGGAAATTTTCCAGGAGAGCGATTCGCGCCCCTGGCGGGCGTTGCCGGAGCGAAGCAGCCGATTGAGCACATTTTTCTACGGGATGCTGCCGGTTGCTTATCAGCGTTTAAAGAGCTACACTTCCTACCGGTTCGAGTGCGCCTTGCGCTCCAGCGCCGTGCTGGGCTTTATCGGGCTGCCCACCCTGGGCTTCCACCTGGAATCGGCGTTCCGGCAGGGGCATTACGCCCAGGCGGCAGCCATGCTCTACTTTTTTTATTTGCTTATCGCAACCCTTAAATACTGGCTCAAACCGCGGCTGGTCCCGCTCTATATCATCGTTGCCCTGGTGCTGATTTCCCCGGATGTTCATTTTTCCGGGGAAAATTTGCTGCGCTTTTTCAGCTACGAAATTTTTCCCTGGCCGATGCGCCGGGACGGTTTTTTAGACGGCAGCCGGAGCCTGCATTTTTCCGCCCAGGAAGTTTTTCACTGGGGGCTATCGATTTTGAAGAACGAGGGACTTCCGGGTCTCGGGAACACTATCCTCCTGACTCAACTGGCCCTGGCCGGAACCGGGCTGTTTACCCTGCTCGCCTTTCCGCTGGCCTCGCGTCATTTCTTCCGCCGGGGGATAAACCGCTGGGCGCGCCTGGCGCTGGTGGTCTTGCGCACCACCCCGGAGTACATCCTGGCCTACCTCTTTGTGCAGCTCTGGGGCCCTTCGATGCTGCCGGCCGTCATCGCCCTGCTGCTCCACAACGGTGGAATCCTGGCCCACTTAAGCAGCCACATTGCCGACCAGCTTTCCCTCCGGCCGGATGCGCCCCGCCGGAGAACCGACCGCTACGGATTCGAAATCCTTCCGCGCATCTACGGACAATTTTTAGCCTTTTTGTTTTACCGCTGGGAGGTGATTATGCGCGAATCGGCCATCCTGGGAATATTGGGCGTCTACACCCTGGGATTTTTTATCGACAGCGCCATTGCCGACGACCGGGTTGACAAAGCCCTTTTCCTGATCCTGCTTACCGCCGGGGTAAACATGATCATTGATATGCTTTCCCAAATCATCCGGCGGCGGATTAAAATCTCCCATAAACTGATGACCCATTAGGCGCACAGGGGGCGGGCGCCGGCAAATATTGACACGTGAATTAGTTTCCGAAAAACTGAAATGTATTTGTGTAGTTGCCTTCAAGCAATAGTAATGTCCCCCCTTAATCCCCCGTTCGGCTGAGCTCACGACGAAGCCCGAAATCGGTGGGAAACCGGCCGCCCTCCCCGATTTCGGGGAGGGCCGGGGTGGGGAATTTCTGGACGCCGGCTTTTTTTGCACGACCCTTTTATTCACTCCCGGCGAACTTTATCTTACCGGCATCGTTTGTGCAAGATGAGATGGACAACGCCGGAGGCAAAGAGTTGAAAAAGTTGATCTGGATGGTGCTGTTCCTGTTGCAGACCGGGGCGCTCAGCGCCAATCAGAACCCGGACAGCAGCGCGGCCGATTCACTTGTCCCGGCCGGGGACAGCCTCCGCTTATGGAATGCGCTGATCTACCCGCCCATGCTCAAGCTGGATTTATTCCGCTATCGCAACATCCTCAACTTTGATTCTTCCCAGCCGCTGTTTGAATTAACTCCGCAACAATCGGGGACGCTCTTCACCCGTCCCTCGCGATTTTCTTTAAACCTGCTGCCCCCGGCCAATCAATCCGGCAATCCCTACCTGCAGCTTAGAACCGGTTTTCAGAACAGCACCGCCTTCGAATTTGATTACAGCGAAAAAATACGCCGCGACGACAATGTAAAGCGGGAGTTGGGCAACAGCGCCGGGGTTTTCCCGATTATTCCCGCGGCGATGCTGGCCCTGTATGGCGCCCAAAAAGCATTCCTGGCCCTGCGCCCCGCCCCGCCGCTCCAACTGGACCAGGTTGATACCCGGCTCCTGGAAATCCTCTGGGAGCGCCCCGGCATCTCCGCCGTGGAGGTCTACCGACAATTTACCAATACGGAGGAAAAGCATCCGCTTACCTTTATGCCCCTTCAGCAGCGCCTGAAAAAGCTCCGGCGGTTGGGCTTATTGGAGTCGCGGCGCGTTGAGAACGGGCCGCAGGTTTATCTTCCCAAAATGTCCAGGAAAGAATTGCGGAAAACAATTGAAGCGCGGCTGCGCGAGGCCAGCAAAGGCCAGGACAAAACCCGCTACTGGCAACTCCAACAAATGCTGCGCTTGCTGGATGAGTAACGCCCGGATTTTGCACATCGGAAAATTAACACTTGCTGTTTACCATGCCCGCCTCTATATTTAGAGCGAATATGAAGGAGAAAAAGATGACCCGTTCGTTTACTTACAGCCATCACCATCATTATACTGCCCGATGCAGAGGAACGGGGTGTTGTCGCCGCTATTTTTAAGCGCCTATGAACATCAATTGAATGAAACCCGGTTCCTCAAGAATCGGGTTTTTTGTTTTTAGCCCCTTCCGGGGTCTCAATCGACTCCCGGGCAACCGGGATTGGCGATTAAAAAAAATGATTGAAGATTTCCGAATGACGAATGAATTTCAAATCGTAAATCGCTATTCGTAAATCGTAAATCAACGGCTTCGGAGAAGCCTCTTTTGGCAAGCGCAGTCTCGGAAAAAACATAGAAACTTTTAAAAACGAGGATTATTATGCTTACTGTAGCCATCCAGAAATCGGGGCGATTAAGCGAGGCAACTCTAAAATTGTTAAACGATTGCGGGATATCGTTCCGGAACGGGAACACGCCCAAGCTGAAGTCAAGCGCAACCAATTTCCCCTTGCAGATTCTATTTTTGCGGGATGATGACATCCCCGAGTGCGTCGCCGACGGAATAACCGACGCCGGAATTGTCGGGGAAAATGTCTGCGCCGAGAAAGAGAAGCCGGTGGAAATCATCGAGCGGCTGGGCTTTGCCCAGTGCCGGCTCTCCATTGCCGTGCCCCGGGAGTTTGATTATCAATCCCAGGAAGATTTAAACGGGTTGAATATTGCCACGTCCTATCCCAACCTGCTGGGCCAATTTCTTAAAACTCAAAATATCCGGGCCTCGATCCGGGAAATCAGCGGTTCGGTGGAAGTGGCGCCCGGGATCGGCTGGGCGGACGCCATCTTCGATATCGTCAGCACCGGCAGCACCCTGATCAGCAATGGGCTCAAAGAGGTGGAGACGGTCATGGAATCGCAGGCGGTGATCATTGCAGGTAAACCCCTGTCGCCGGAAAAAGAAGCGATTCGGGAAAAGCTCCTCTTCCGTATCCGGGCGGTCAACCGGGCCAAAAATTATAAATACATTCTGCTGAACAGCCCCAATGACGCCCTGGAACGGATCGCGGAGATTTTACCCGGCATCAAGAGTCCCACCGTCATGCCCCTGGCCCTGGAGGGCTGGAGTTCCGTGCACACCGTAATCCGCGAAGATGATTTTTGGGAGCTCATCGAAGATTTGAAAGACGCCGGCGCCCAGGGCATTTTGGCGACGCCGATCGGGAAAATGGTGGTTTAACCTGGGCAAGGAGGAACAGATTATGGAGATCATTCGTTATCCGGCGGCTTCCCGGCAGCCGGAACTCACCCGGCGGCCGCTAATGGACCTTTCCGTGGTCCGATCCCGGGTCGAGCCGATTTTAGCGGCGGTGCGCCGGGACGGCGAGGCCGCCCTGCGTAAGTTCACCCGCCAATTCGACGGGGTGGAGTTAGACGATTTCGCTGTCGGCGCCGGGGAATTTAGCGAAGCGGAAAAACAGATCGCCCCCAGGCTGGCCGCAGCCATCCGCACGGCGATTGAGAATATCCGCCGCTTCCACGCCGCCCAGGCCGAAGCGCCCCAGCCAATCGAAACACAACCTGGGGTAATTTGCTGGCGGAAAAGCGTACCCATCGAACGGGTGGGGTTATACATTCCCGGGGGGTCCTCGCCGCTCTTTTCCACCGTGCTCATGCTGGGCGTCCCGGCTGCCCTGGCCGGCTGTTCGCAGATTGTGCTGTGCAGCCCGCCGGACCGGGAAGGGAAATTACACCCGGCTGTCCTGTTCTGCGCCCGGGAATTAGGCATCGAGGCCGTGTTCAAAATCGGCGGCGCGCAGGCCATTGCCGCCCTGGCTTATGGAACGACCTCAATCCCCAAAGTCGATAAAATTTTTGGCCCGGGGAACCAGTATGTTACCGCGGCCAAACAACTGGTCAGCCTGGAGGGAACAGCCATCGACCTGCCCGCCGGGCCGTCGGAAGCGGCGGTGGTGGCCGACCACACCGCCCGGGCGGAGTTTATCGCCGCCGACCTGCTCTCCCAGGCGGAACACGGCCCGGACAGCCAGGTGCTCTTGCTGACCGACCAGCCGGCCCTCATCGAAAAAGTTGCCCGGCAGGTAGAGAGCCAATTGCAGCCGCTTCCCCGCCGAGAAATCGCCCGGCAAGCGCTCCGGCAAAGCAAGTTGATGCTAATGCACTCCATCGACGAAGCGTTGGATTTTATCAATCTCTACGCGCCGGAGCACTTGATTTTGATGCTGGAGCAGCCCGAAGCAGCGGCGGCCAAAATCCGCAACGCCGGGTCGGTATTCCTGGGCCACTTTACCCCGGAAGCCGCCGGCGACTACGCCTCGGGAACCAACCACACCCTGCCGACCAACGGCTTCGCCAGGGCCTATAGCGGGGTGTCTCTGGACAGCTTTGTCAAGAAAATCACCTTTCAATCCATTTCCGAGGAGGGGCTGCGCGACTTAGGTCCGGTGATCGAAACCCTGGCCGAGGCGGAGGGATTGCAGGCCCACCGGGAAGCCGCAGCCGTCCGGCGGCGCGAAATAGGAGGAAACCATGTTTGATCTTTCCCGGCTGCTCCGCGATAATATCCGCAACCTGAAGCCCTATTCCTCGGCCCGCGAGGAGCACAGCAGCGGAGGCATTCTGCTCGACGCCAACGAAAACAGCTTTGGCGCCGCCTGGTCGGAGACAGACATCAACCGCTATCCCGATCCGCTGCAGCGGCGGCTCAAGCAGGAAATCGCCGGCCTCAAGGCGGTTGCTCCGGAGCAAATATTCCTGGGCAACGGATCGGATGAGGCCATCGATTTACTCATTCGCGCTTTTTGCCGCCCCGGCGTCGACCGGATCATCACCTGTCCCCCCACCTACGGGATGTACTCCGTCTGCGCCGCCGTCAACGCCGTGGAGGTCTGCCCGGTCCCCCTCGACGAAAATTTTCAGCTTCGAGCCGAAAAGATTTTGGAGACAGCCTCGGCGGAATCCAAAATTCTCTTTCTCTGCTCGCCCAACAATCCCAGCGGCAATTGCCTGGATACGCAAGCGATTGAGACGATTTTACAGCAATTCCCGGGACTGGCGGCGCTGGATGAAGCCTATATCGATTTTTGCCCGGAACGCAGTTGGCTGCCCGCCTTGCAAAAGTATCCCAACCTGGTGATACTGCAAACGTTTTCCAAGGCCTGGGGGCTGGCCGGATTGCGCCTGGGAATGGCCTTTGCTTCTCCGGAGATCATCCGCATCCTCAATTCGATCAAATTTCCTTACAACGTCAACACCCTTACCCAGCGGGCAGTGCTGGCCGCCATGGAGCGCCGGGCCGACATGCAGGAGATGGTCGCACAGATGCAGAGGGAACGGGAGCGCCTGGCCGAAGCGCTGGACAATTTGCCGCTGGTGGAAAAGGTTTATCCCTCCCGGGCCAATTTTCTGCTGGTGCGCCTGAAAAAGGCGGTCGAGGTTTACCAGTTCCTGCAACGGGAAGGGATTCTGGTACGCGACCGCACCCGGGAACCCGGCTGCGAGGACTGCCTGCGGTTCACCGTGGGTACACCGCCGGAAAACAATCAGCTTTTAGCAAAACTCAACCAATTTTCAGGGGGATTATGAAGAAAGTACTGTTCATCGACCGGGACGGAACCATCATTTTAGAACCGCCGGACAAGCAGATCGATTCGCTGGAAAAGCTGGCCTTCTACCCCGGGGTTATCGTCAACCTGCACCGCATCGCCCGGGAAACCGACTACGAGTTGGTGATGGTCAGCAACCAGGATGGCCTGGGAACCGCCTCCTTCCCGGAAGAGACCTTCCGGCCGGCGCATCAGAAAATGCTGGATATCCTGGAGGGAGAAGGAATCCGCTTTGCCGAGATTCTGATTGACCGCTCTTTGCCGGAGGAAAACGCTCCCACCCGCAAGCCGGGAACCGCCCTGCTGGGCAAATATATTCACGGGCAATATGATCTGGCAAATTCCTACGTGATCGGCGACCGGCTGACCGATGTGCAACTGGCCGAGAACCTGGGAGCGCAGGCCATCTACCTTTCCGACGAACCCGTTCCGGCGGCCGCCTTGACCACCCGCGACTGGTCGGAGATATATCGCTACCTGGCCAACCGGCCCCGCCGGGCAACCATAAGCAGGACAACCAACGAAACCGACCTGCGGGTTCAGCTTAACCTGGACGGAACCGGCGAGCATGACATCCGCACCGGCCTGGGCTTTTTTGATCACATGCTGGCCCAGATTGCCCGCCATTCCCGCTGCGACCTGCACATCCGGGCCGAGGGCGACCTGGAGACCGATGAGCATCATACCATCGAGGACGCCGCCCTGGCCCTGGGGAACGCCTTCCGCGAGGCGCTGGGCAGCAAACGGGGAATCGAGCGCTACGGCTTTTTTCTGCCCATGGACGACGCCCGCGCCCGGGCGGCGCTGGATTTCGGCGGACGAAGCTGGCTGGTCTGGAAAGTCAAATTCAAACGGGAGCGCATTGGCGACGTGCCCACGGAGATGTTTTTCCACTTTTTCAAATCCTTTTGCGACGGCGCGGCCTGCAACCTGTTTGTCAAAGCAAAGGGGGCCAACGAGCACCACAAAATTGAGGCGGTGTTTAAGGCGTTCGGCCGGGCCCTCGGCCAGGCAGTGCGCCGGCAGGAGGGGAATCTCGACATCCCCAGCACCAAGGGGGTGCTGTGAACATCGCCATCGTAAAATACAACGCCGGCAATATTCACTCCATGTACCTGGCGCTGAAACGGCTGGGGATCGAAGCGGTCATCAGCGACGATCCCACGGCGCTGCGCCGGGCCGACCGGGTGATTTTTCCCGGGGTGGGCGAGGCGAAATCCGCCATGAGCTACCTGAAGCAGCGCGGCCTGGACCGCCTCCTCCCGACCCTCACCCAACCTTTTTTAGGCGTCTGCCTGGGGCTGCAACTGCTGGGAAGCTTCTCGGAGGAAAACCAAACCCCCTGCCTGGGCGTGTTCGATTTTACGGTGCGGAAATTTCCTCCCGGCGGCAAAACGCCCCACATGGGCTGGAACTCTCTTCAATTTGAAGCGCACCCTCTATTTGCGGGACTCTGCCAGGGCGATTACGTCTATTTTGTGCACAGCTACTATGCGCCGGTTAGCGAGCAGACCATTGCCCGGAGCGACCACCTGCTTCCCTTCAGCGCCGCCCTGGCCAAGGACAATTTCTTTGCCGTGCAATTTCACCCGGAAAAGAGCGGCGCCGTCGGGGAACAAATACTGAGGAATTTTTTATCGTTATGATTACCATCATCCCGGCCATCGACATCATCGGGGGGCGCTGCGTGCGCCTCACCCAGGGCGATTTTACCCGCTGCAAAACCTATCCGGAGCCGCCCTTAGCCATCGCCCAGCGCTATGAAGCCGCCGGCGTTGTCCGGCTGCACCTGGTTGACCTGGAAGGCGCCCGCCGAAAACAAGTGGTGAACTACCCGGTGCTGAAGCAACTGGCTTCCCACACCCGGCTCAGGATCGACGTGGGCGGGGGCATCCACTCCCGCCAGGACTTAGAGCAGGTCTTCGACTGCGGGGCCTCCCAGGTTACCCTGGGCAGCATCGCGGTAAAGCAGCCGGGGCTGGCCCGGGAGTGGCTGGAGGAGTTCGGAGCGGAGCGGCTCATTTTAGGCGCGGATGTCAAGGGCGAAACCATTGCCATCCACGCCTGGGAGGAGCAAACCGAGCTGCGTTTGGCGGATTTCATCGCACGCTACCGGGAGATGGGCTTCCGGGAGGTCATCTGCACCGACATCAGCCGCGACGGCAGTTTCGCCGGGCCGGCCTTGCAACGATACCAGGCCCTGAAAGCGGATTTTCCGGAGATGCATATCATCGCCAGCGGCGGCATTGCCTCCATTTCCGATGTCGAGGCGCTGAACCGGGCCGGCGTCGACGGGGTCGTCATCGGCAAAGCACTGCTGGAGGGACGCATTCATCTATCGGAACTGGAGCCGTACTTATGCTGACCAAACGGATCATCCCCTGCCTGGATATCAAGGACGGGCAAACCGTGAAAGGAATTAATTTTCTCAATTTGCGCCAGGCCGGCGACCCGGTTGAGTTAGGGGCGCGCTACGCCAGGGAGGGGGCCGATGAACTGGTCTTTCTGGACATCACCGCCACCATTGAAGAGCGGAAAACCTTTG
>JAJRYW010000028.1 GCA_024275555.1 Calditrichota bacterium
AGAAAATTCTGACTCAAAAGGTCATGCAATCGTACCGCAATCTGTCCCGGGGCAAGGAATTTTTCCTGATCGAGGGCACCGGCCACGCCGGGGTCGGGTCGGTGTTCGATATGTCCAATGCCGAGGTAGCCAAATTGCTTGGTTCTAAAGTAATCATTGTCACCCTGGGAGGGGTGGGACGCCCAATTGATGAGATTATGCTCAACAAAGCCACTTTCGACAAAAAGGGCGTCGAGGTGTTAGGGGTGATTATCAACAAAGTGAACCCGGCAAAATACGACAAGATTTCCGACCTGGTCAGCAAGGGTTTATCCCGGCACAACCTGCGGCTTTTTGGGGTGGTGCCGCTGGTAAAGATGCTTACCCGGCCGGCCGTGTGCGAATTAGTGGAAGACCTGGAGGCGGAAGTGCTCTTTACCGAAGACGAGATGATGAAAAACTCCATCGGCAGATTTGTTATCGGCGATATGCAGCCCCATGCAGCGGTGGATATTTTTAATGATCACGCTTTGCTGATCATCCCCGGCAACCGGGACGGCATTATCGTAACCGCCCTGATCGGCAACCTGCTGGATTCCCAGGCCTCTTGCCCCGTGGCTGCAATGGTTTTTACCGACGGGATTCGGCCGCCGCAGAAAATTCTGGACTTGATTAAAAAAAGCCATATTCCGGCCATGCTGGTCGAAGAAGATTCTTTTACCGTTGCCACCAAAATCAATAATTCCATATTTAAGCTGCGCGCAGATGAGACCGAGAAAATTGAGCTGAGTAAAAAACTGGTTGAACAGTATGTCGATGTTGACGCAATCTGCAATCTTCTCTAAGCGGCGCCAGGTATGTCGCGCTACTCACCGGTGTATCGGAAAATCTGGCGAACCGTTTCTCTTATCCCGGCGGGCCGGGTGGCCGCCTATGGGCAAATTGCCCGGTTGGCCGGTCTGCCCAATCAGGCCCGCCTGGTTGGCTACGCGCTTCATGCTACCCCAACGGAGATCGATCTCCCCTGGCGCCGGGTCGTCAACGCCCGGGGACGCATCTCCCTGCCGGTTGCCGAGGGGCGCTACGATCTGCAGAAAGCCCTGCTGATCTCCGAGGGCGTCCGTTTTTCCAATGAGACCGTAAATTTGCATCGCTATCAATGGAACCCAACCTCATCGCAACTCCCGGAACCTGAACCCAAGGAGGAACCCAATGTTTAAAAGAATCGTTCTGATCGGTTTAACCCTATTCCTGGTTGCCCTGCCGGGCCTGGCAAAACCGCTAAAAATTGCCACCTACAACATCTACTTTTTAGTGGATGATATTTCCCCGGAACGCAAAGCGCACTTGCAATCGGTGATTGAACACCTGGACGCCGATGTGATTGCCTTCCAGGAGATTAAAGATGTAGCCGCATTGCGCAACATCCTGGGCCCGGAGTATCGCATCGCCATGGTGGATGATCCCCATGAGGTGCAGGACCTGGCCCTGGCGGTGCGCACGCCGCTGGAAATCATCGCCGCCCGCACGGTCTTTCCCTCGGAATCGTACGATTTCCAATTTCCGCGCAGCCGCGACCTGCTCGAAGTCCGGGTCGGGGCGATGGGGCATCAGTTGGTCTTCCTGGTGCATCACGCCAAATCCCGCCGGGGCGGACGTATGCAGACCGACGCCCGCCGGGAAGCCGCCGCGGAGATGATCGTGGGCTACATCCAATCAAAATTAGCAGACAACCTGGTGGTGCTGCTGGGAGATTTTAACGACAACCCCGATGATCGCTCGGTAAATATCCTGGAATACGGCGACCCGCAAGCGCCCGCCGGCATCGACACCAGCGAAGATACTTTTCTCTACAATGTTACCGAATCGCTGATGGAACTGGATTACTGTTCTTACGGACTTAGCTACCGGCTTGCAGGACAGCAGGTGGAAAACTTCGATCCGGCAGTACCCGGCGCCCGGGAAGAAAACAACAAATGGCGCGGCAAAAACTATGATTATTACCAGGATGTCAAAATCAAAGCCATTCTGATCGACCAGATTCTCGTCTCGCAAAACCTGAAGCCTTATGTCAAAGGGGTGGGAATATACAACCGGGGAGATGCGGTTGTCGGCGAACCCTCGCAAATTTCTTTTAAAGGCGGTTTTCACTACGTGGAGAAAGGCAGCCTGGCCTCCGACCATGCGCCGGTCTGGATGACTATTGAGCTGCCCGGGGCCAACTAATCTGAACTTGCCAGACAAAGAATAGCACTGGAGGCGATGATCCGCGCCGGAGGGATTAGTAGAGATGAAAGATTTGTGATGATTAATTAGCGCGGATTGTTTATCACTTCGCAAATCGAGAACCGGCGAGCGCTGATCCGCAATGTCCCTCTTATAGGCCCGTGAATTAGTATGAAAATGAAATTGGTTACTATTCAGCAAATGAAGACTTACCGTTTGCTCATTTTGGGGGCTGTTTTCGAAATTCTTGGTGATTTCCTATTCGAAAGTTCTCGTTTGGGGAAAGATTTACGCCTGGCCACAGTTTCATACACAGAACCTTTGGTTTTACCTGGAAATCAATCGAGGACTCTCCAACTGGTAAGTTTCCAGGTGATAGCCGGAAAACAAGAAAATGGGCGCATGACAAATTGCCTTTTTTAGACATTCTTTAAAAACCGTTGAAACGGTTAAACAATCGCTGCAAGATGTCATTAACACCGGGCTTAAGCCCGGTGTTAATGAGAAAGAAAT
>JAJRYW010000029.1 GCA_024275555.1 Calditrichota bacterium
AGACCGGTCGCAGACCTAAAGCCACGGCCTGCATATAATAGTTGGGCCAACCCGGATCGGGAATCAAAATCTCGTCACCTGGATTGGACACGGCCATCAAGGCACCGGCGAGGGCAAACACTGAGCCTGGTGTAACCGTTATTTGATCCAGCTGGGCAGCAATGCCATTTTCTTTGTTTACTTTCTCGTGAATGGCTTCTTTCAGAGATTGGAAGCCTGTGTTGGGGGTATATTTAGTAAAACCCTCAGATATAGCCTTGAAGGCCGCCTGCCGAATATGGTCCGGGGTGGTGAAACCCGGCTCACCCAGTTCCAAATGGAAGACATTGTCCATGTCCGCGGCCATGTCCATTATGACTCGAATGCCGGACCGGGGCATATTCGTCAGGTTCTTTGCTGCAATGCGCATATTCCATCCTCTGGTGTGAACATTTTATCGCCGGGGGGAGGGATTGTTTTCCAATCTTCCAACATAGGGTCTATGATTTATCGTCAACCGGCCGGTATGCTCCGGGCACATTTGTTTTGATAACGTCAGCCTCCAAAAACTCCTTCCAGGTAGCATGCGTCCAGAAGGCCGAAGCCCGAGCAAGCTGAGTGCAGGCGGTTTCGACCCGGCCGTTATTGTATAGTTCCAAAGCGCTTTGAAAATACTCCCTGGCTTTCTTCAACTGCTCGAGCGCTTCCTTTCGTTTGAAATTGGTAAAGCCTTCGGCAATCAAAGAGGAGTCATAAGCCATCGTGCCATTGCTCATGTTATCCAGATATGGCTCAAGCACGCTCCATGGCTTGTTTAGGTAATCCACATAGCGTTCCTGATCAGGAAATTTTGATCTTTCCCCGGCATCTATTTTTGCTGCTTCGGCCAGTTTGCAGCCGAGATTTTCCGCTTCAAGAAGCGCTCGTTCAAAGTAAGTTGTATGCACCGGGAGGCCTCCTATATAACGGAAACCCTTACAAAACGACCATTTACATAGCTCCGCATTCGCCAGTCGTTGCATTCCCTGGTTGCTTGCACATGAAATGGAGGCAAATGGCATGCCCTCTAACTCACCACTCCACAAAAACGGATAGCACCTTTCAACGAACAAGTGGCATTGGGCACTTGGGCCCCAATAGTGCACCGGGTCGGCAAGAATCCAGCCATTGGCACACTTTATTTTTTCCATTAATTTTCCGTTCCCACCCATCGCATCCTTTAATACACATTCATGGGGATCATTCCGGATACACTGAAAACAGCTTGTGCAAGGGCCGAATTTGAACTTATGCAAATGTACCCACTCTACATCAACACCTTCAACTCGTTGCGCGCCTTTAACTGCAGCTTGAAGAATACTGGCCGTGAATCCTTTTGATCTGCCGCTCGCCAGCAATGCCAGAACATAAGCCATGTGATTACCACTCCTTTCCCGGTTCAATGTGAAAACCGATTCAGTACTATTCATACGTCTTCAAATCGTTACTACTAAATAAAACCGGGGGGGATCATACAGCGCCCGGTCCAACTCAAAGCCTCGTTTATATGACGCTGACCGTCTTGCAGCGAAATGCAGCCGTGCCCCGGCAGGAAAACATCGATACTAAGGTCCGCCAGCTTCTCAATGCTGTGGATCTGCTCCTGAAGATTGCAGTCCGGCAAAGGTTGAAGCAGTATTTTACCGCCAAAAAACAAGTTGTCGCCGCTGAACATATAGGTCCGATTGGCGTCTTCCATCACAAAAGTCATGTGGCCGGCGCAATGTCCGGGTGTCTCAATGGCCTTGATGCGCACTTCACCGACCTGAATCGCCTGTCCATCCACCAATTCCAAGTCCACGGGGCATGGTTCAAAATGATATTCGGGTTCATAATACCCCCCCCTTTTCCCGGCGGCAAGACTGATCGCAGCCTCGTCCCCCTCGCGCAGGGCAAAGGCTGTTTTTTGGGACACGAGAACATCGAGATTCTTAATAGCCCCATGAAGTCCTGCGGCGCCACCGGCATGATCGGCGTGCAGATGTGTTAAAAACAGGTAATGAATATCTTCCAGGGAAAAACCGTGGGACTGAATGTTTTCCAAAACCGCAGTTTTTCCCAGTCCCGCACCGGCATCAATCAGCGCAGCTTGACCTCCGCCATCAACTAAATATATATGACAATCGCTGGGGTGGGTTAAACTGAAGCCCGCCGCCCCGCTTCCCACCAGATAGACGCTTTTGCTGAGTTGCATAACACCTCCCCGCCCGGTCATTCTCATCAGGCACGTTGTTTGTACAAAGCCACAACCAGAAGCACCACAAATCCTTTAATCAACTGCTGGTAGAACACGCTGACACCCGTAATGACCATGACATTGTTAATGAAAATCAGAATAATAACACCGGCTAGTGTGCCAAACAAATTTCCGCGACCCCCGAAGAGACTGGTACCGCCGATAACCACCACCGTAATGGAGTCCAACTCCATTCCCATGCCGGCCAAAGGATCGCCGATGCCCATGCGGGCGGTGGCGATAACGGCGGCGATGGCAACCAGAAAGCTCACCAGACAATATACGCTGATTTGTGTTTTCCCCACCTTGATGCCGGCGCGGTGAGCTACTTCGGGGTTGCCACCGACCGCATAGATTGCTCGGCCAAAACCGGTTTTATGCAAGAGCATACATGAAAAGATAAAAATAGCCGCCAGCAGGATGACCGGGTTGGGAATAGGCCCGATGCTATCATAATAGAAGAAATCACCCATATCCGGCGGGATACTGCCCTTCGGCACGGTCGTATAGCCCAGAGCCGCCCCCTGAAGGATCAAAGCGGTTCCCAGGGTCGTGATGAATGGAGGAACCCGCCCACGCTTAACAATTAACCCGTTGATCAGACCTACGAGCAACCCGATCAGAAGAATAAGAACGGTCACGGGGACAAAACGCTCCGGCTTGCCGTCAATAAGACCGGCGCTGAGCAAGCTGATAAATGTGACCAAAGAGGCCACGGAAAAATCTATTCCACCGCTGATGATCACAATTGTCTGAGCAATCCCTATAATACCGGGGATAACCGCTTGTCTGGCCAGAGTCGACAGGTTGGCAGTGCTGCAAAATGAAGGAGAGTGAATCGAGATTCCCACGAATGCCACCAACAGGGCACCATATAAAACCAGAATCAACAAATTATTGGAAACGACATGCTGTAAGGCACTTCTCCCCACGGTTTTGCGGGTCATGGAAGATATCGTCACTCTTTTTGCCCCCCCGGCGCAGTTTGTTGCTCGGGTGCGATCACCGACTCCAATCCACCGCCGACAGCCAGACTTAATATTTTCTCTTCGGTTGCCTCAGGCCGGTGCAGTTCACCGGAAATTCTGCCACGACTCATGACTATAATACGGTCGCTCATTCCGATAATCTCTTGTAACTCAGAGGAAATCATTATGACACCGGTGCCCTTTTTGGCCAAATTACGTATGATCTGGTAGATTTCGATCTTGGACCCAACGTCTATGCCCCGGGTAGGCTCATCCAGAATCGTTAACTTGGGAGCCGAAGACAACCATTTTCCCAGAACAACCTTTTGCTGGTTGCCCCCGCTTAGGTAGCCGACCTCCTGCTCCAGAGAGGGGGTTTTGATAGCCATATCGTCAACCTGTTTACGGACGGCCTCATATTCTCGTTTCTCATTGATCAGTAGGAAATTTCGCAGACGCTCCAGGATGACCAGGCTGATGTTATGGCAAACCGACTGGCTCAATATTAAACCTTGCTCCTTGCGATTTTCAGGAATCAGGGCCATTCCCATCCGGATGGCCTTGCGGGGATTTCCCAGAGGAATATGTCGGCCATCGAGCCACACCTGCCCGCTGTCAACGGTGACAACACCAAACAGGGCCATCACCAGTTCACTGCGTTTTGCCCCCACCAAACCGGCTATCCCCAGAATTTCCCCTTTGTGCAGGCTGAAATTAATATCCCGTAGGCCCAGCTTGGAAGAAGACAGATTCCTGACTTCCAGCAACCTCTCACCGATGTTTTCCTCGGCAACCGGAAACGTCTCATCCAGGGTTCGCCCGACCATCATACCGATCAGAGTGGATTTGTTTAAATTGGCTACATCGTCGGTACCGACAACACGGCCGTCGCGTAAAACCGTCACCCGTTCAGCGATTTTAAAAACTTCATTTAAGCGGTGCGAGATATAGACAATCGTAACACCTTGTCTTTTTAGCGTACGAATCACGTCGAACAGCTGTTCCAATTCGTGACCTGCCAGCACGGCCGATGGCTCATCCATAATAATGACGCTCAAATGAGTGTGAATTGAGAGAACCTTGGCAATTTCCAGAAGCTGCTGCTGTGCCACACTGAGGTCAATCACCCGCTGCCGTAAATCCATGCAAACACCCAGCCGCTCCAGGGCCTTATGAGCCGTTTCATAGGCACGGGACCAATTCACGAAACCCAGGCGGGTTCTGGGCAAATTCCCCAAGAGGATGTTTTCGGCCACATTGAGCCAGGGCAGAAGGTTGAATTCCTGGTAGATAATACCGACCCCCGCCTTTTGTGCGGCACCGGGTGTGTCAAAACAGACGGGAGTGCCCCTTAACCTCATTTCTCCCTTGTCGGGCTGGTAAACTCCTGCCAGGATCTTCATCAAAGTAGACTTGCCGGCTCCGTTCTCCCCGACAAGGGCATGAATCTCCCCGGCACGACATGAGAAAGAAACATCATCCAGGGCGATTACACCCGGGAATTCCTTGGTGATGTTAAGCATCTCAAGTGCAAGTTCGGTCATAATTAGGTGAATTGGAATTTTTTACGGGTCAGCGAAAATAGAGATCATTTTATAGTAATCATTTTATAGTAATCAGGGTTATTATCCTTTTTTCGGGAACTGCTTCATCGCCCAACTCTGCGGGTAGCGATAGTCCACCCAGAGATCGTCGGACATGTCGGGCCGCAGATATTTGTCGAGTTCGTCTTCTTCGAACATGAGTTGGTCAACGTATACGTAACGCGGCACCACCTCTCCCCGCAGGGCGCTTACGGCCACGTCTACCATGATCAGGCCGGTGGCATTCGGATAACCGACCGAAATAAATTCAAGATTGTATTTCTTGGCCAGTTTCAGAAAACCGTTCAAGGGTTCAGTGGGCATCGGTGGAATGTCACGCCCTGCTTCCACAAAGGCCTCAACCGCCGGCCAGGACTGGAAGGCACTGTCGGACCAGACCCCATCGATTCGGGGATGGGCCGCCAGCCAGGCCTCGAAACCTTTCTTCCCCTGGGAAATAGACCAGTTGTGGTAACCATGGGCCAGAATCTCAATATTGGGATACTTGGCAAACACGGCCCGGGCAGCTGTGAGACGCACCTCAGCCGTATCCACCCCGGCGGCTCCGCTTGCCATAACGATTTTTCCTTTCCCGTTCAGCTTTTTTGCCAACCATTCGGCGGTCACCCTGCCTTGGAGGGCATTGTCCGCATTGACATAGCACAGGAATTTGTCGGTCAGGTAAGGCATCTGCATCTGGATAACGGGAATTCCTGCATCCCAAACACGCTCCAGCGGCCTCTTGAGCGCCGCACCCAGTGGCGTGGAAATCATAACATCCGGTTTCTGGGCCAGCAGAGTCTCCACGGCTGCTACCTGAACAGCCGCGTTAAGCTGCCCATCTGCGTAAAGGTATCTGTCGGAGAACATCCCCTTGTACTTTTCCTTGTAGGCATACTCCGAATGTCCATCCAGCATGAGAGCCCATGAATTGGTCGGTCCCTGGGACAGGTTTGCCAGTTTCCACGGGGGGTCCTTTTTAAAAGGAGTGCAGTCAAAAAACAGCATCCGTTCCCATTCTTCAGGACGAATTTTTCCGGCCTGCTTTACGGTTGCCGCCTCGGCAGTGGCAGTCGGAGACACCAGACCGGCACCTCCCAAAAGTGAATAGGCGCCAGCCAGGCCGGCAATACCACCTGTAGCCAATATGAAACTGCGACGACTCAGTTGTCCCCTCTCGACTTTCTCCAATAAAGAGTTGATAAAATCGTGTTCACTCATTTTAGGACCTCCTTTGTGTGTGTATGGTTTTGGGTAATATCACGTGGGAATACGTCTCGTACTTTAATTCTGGAATTGTGCCCGCACGGAGTAAACCATGACGGCTGCAATGATGACCACACCCTTGATGATGTGTTGATAATGAACTTGTAAATTAAGAATTAGAACAATATTAAAAAGGGCTGTGAGGAGCAGCACCCCCGCAATAGTGCCGCCGATGCCGCCCCGGCCGCCGGCAAAACTGGTACCTCCCACAACAACAGCCGCAATTGAATCCAGGTCGAAACCCCGGCCGAGATAGCGGTCACCGTAACCGATATAGCCGGCTAGAAGTAAACCTGCGATGGCGGCGAACAAGCCACATAAAATATAGGTAATTGTGGCAACGCGGTCCACGTTGATACCGGAAAAACGGGCCGCTTCGCGATTCCCCCCCATGGCGTATAATTGTCGTCCGAATGCTGTTTTCTTCAGGATTACTCCGATAATTACGGCTGAAACCATCAGGATCACCACCGGAATCGGAACAGGGCCGATAATCGACGCTAAAACACGAACAAAAGGAGCCGGCCTGCCGCTTATGACACCACCGGTGTAAGCAAACCGTACACCCTCTATAAAAATGAGCATGCCGAGGGTGGCCACAAAGGGAGGTATATTGCGTTTGGTAGTGAGCAAACCATTGATCCAGCCGACAATCACGCCTATCAATAGACAAGCAAGGATGGCGACGGCAACGTTTTCGTCTCTACCACCGGTAAACTCGGAAACAAAAATGGCTACCGAACCCATTACGGCACCCACTGACAGGTCTATGCCGCCTCCCAGAATAACCATTGTCTGGCCGATACTAACAATCCCCAAAACCGCGGCCGCTCGCAGTACATTTAACATGTTGGAAAACTTATAGAAGGCAGGCGAAAGAATGGCCGAAACCAGGATCACCACTCCTAAAGCTACATAAACGCCTCTCCTTTCCAGGAAAGCCGATAGTGACCCGGCCGTAACGCGTTTAAATACAAACGCTATCCCCTTCAGGGCATTTTCCTTGACTATACTCACAGGGTTTTCCAAAATCTAATTGCCATAGCATCCCCAATAATATTTTCCAATGGGTGCCCCGCAGGGTCAGCAACATGGGGGTGACCTTATTTCCCGTATCGATGCGTTTGCTTCCGAGCACTTAAAAAATCGCTTCCCCGCTGTCTTTCTTAAACAAATGGGCCTTGTCCATATTCAACACCAGCTCGATATTTTCGTTTAAGGCCGCGGGGGTGTTGGGAGTCACGATAGCGGTCATCAGGTCTTGGCCGCAGGTCAAATCAAGATGAATTTCTTTGCCCAACGTTTCGATGACATTTATACAGGCGTTGAATTTTTTCCAGGTTCCGAAAGAGGCTTCTTCAAAACCCTTGCGTGAGATATCTTCAGGTCGAATACCAAAAGTAAATTCTCTGGAGTTTCCGGCTTCAACGGTGGATGCCATTGAATCCGGCAGAGGAATCTTAAAGCCGCTGGTTTCGACATAAAGACAGGAATTTTCGTTGCCGATCCGGCATGGGATAAAATTCATGGCCGGACTTCCAATAAATCCGGCGACGAAATTATTCGCCGGCTGATTGTATAACACCATTGGCGAGCCAACCTGCTGGATGACACCATCCTTCATGACCACAATGCGATCGCCCATGGTCATGGCTTCCACCTGGTCATGGGTAACATAGATCGAGGTGGACTGCAGACGTCCGTGCAGTTTAATCAGCTCGGTTCTCATTTGAACCCGCAGTTTGGCATCCAAATTGCTCAACGGTTCATCGAATAAAAAGACTTCGGGTTTGCGCACAATCGCCCGTCCCAGGGCAACCCGCTGGCGCTGGCCGCCGGAGAGCGCTTTGGGTTTGCGATCCAGCAGGTCCTGGATTCCCAGGATTTCGGCCGCTTCATGGACCAGTTTTGTTCGCTCTGCCTTGGGAACCTTGCGCATCTTTAAGCCGAAAGCAATATTGTCAAAAACTTTCATGTGGGGATAGAGGGCATAACTCTGGAAAACCATGGCGATGTTGCGGTCCTTGGCAACCAGATCGTTCACCAGACTGCCTCCAATATAAATATCGCCTTCCGTGATTTCTTCCAGTCCGGCAATCATGCGCAACGTTGTCGTTTTGCCGCATCCGGATGGACCCACCAATACAACAAATTCCCGGTCGTTGATTTCCAGGTTGATATTGTTTACGGCCAGAACGTCACCAAATTTCTTAGTGATATCCCTCAGTAAGACGTTTCCCATCTATAGTGCTCCTGTCTTGAATATTATATTGAATCCATTAGTTTTTGACAGCGCCTGCGGTAATCCCGCTGACAATGTACTGCTGAAAGAAAAGGATGAAAACAATGGCCGGAATGATAGCAATGACGGTACTGCCGGCAATGAGTCCCCAGTCGATATACTCATCAAAATAGCGGACAATGCCAATCGGCACCGTCATCGCATTTTTGCGCGTCAGCGTCAACGCGAAAAGAAATTCGTTCCATGATGAGAGGAAGGCTAAAATGGCCCCGGCAAAAATGCCGGGCCGTGTAAGAGGAAGCAGGATGAAGAAAAAAGTTTTAAGTTTAGAAGCCCCGTCCACCCGGGCGGCGTCAAAGAGATCCTGCGGAATGGCTTCGAAAAAACCTTTCATGATCCAGACGATGAAAGGAAGGATAAAGAAGGTATAGGCCACGATAAGTGATTCCAGACGGTCGATGAGCCCAAATTTAATCATAATCAAATTAAATGGCACTACCAGTGCGATGGGAGGGATCAGGCGGCTCGAAAGAATCGCACCAAAGACAACCTTGCTTCCTTTGAAATTGAAACGGGCCAGTCCGTAACCGCCGAGAACGCCGCAGACAAGTGAAAGCGCTACCACCGAAAGCGCCACGTAAAGACTGTTAAAGACGTATTTGCCGAAAGGCCGGTCATGCATCGATTCGACGTAATTTCGCAGGGTGGGTTTTTCGGGAATCCAGGTAGGCGGGAGGGTATATATTTCTTCATGTGATTTAAAGGAAGTCAGCCCCATCCAGAATACCGGAAAGAGGGATATGATCAAATAAACAATCAAAAATCCGTAAAGAAAAATCCTTTCTTTTTTTATCGGTTTCTTGCGCGGATGTTTTGAGGTTACTGCGGTGTTGCCGGGCTTGTCCATATTCTCTCCTTCGGTTAAACTTCTACTTCCGCCTTGACGGTCAGAAAATAGAAAACAGTAAACAGCACACAGAGCATCAGCATAATCACAGACAGAGCGGATCCATAGCCCTGCTTCAAGAAATGCATGGAAACCTTGTAAATGTAGGTGGCCAGAACATCGGTGGAATCCACCGGTCCGCCCCGGGTAAATACATACACGAAGTCAAAGTTGCGCAGGACAAATATGGTTCTCAGAATCAAACAGATCTGAATCTCGGGCTTGATATAAGGAATTGTCACGTGGGTGAAAAACCGCCAGCGACCGGCACCGTCAATGGTAGCCGCATCGATGATATCATCGGGAATGCGCTGCAGTCCGGCAAATAGAATAATAATAAAAAAAGGTGAATTGTACCAGATATCCACCCATATGAGCCAGATCCATGCAAAAACGGTATTAGAGAAAAAAGGAAACATCCTGTCCAGAACGCCGGTCACTACCAACAGATAATTCAGCACACCATAGGAGTCATTCAGCATCCACTTCCACATAATGGCGGCGGTTACGGGGGGCACCATCCAGGGAAGGAGAAAACAGGCGACAAACAGGCCCCGGAATTTGATACGGCTGTTAAGCAAAACAGCGATGAGGATACACAGCGCGAGACCTACCGCGGTGGCGAAAACCACATAGAGCAGGGTGTGCCCGAGATAACGATAGAAATCTTCGTCAAGCCCGGAGAGGGCCCGGACATAATTGGCAAATCCTATAAATTTTTTAATTCTGAGGATGATGTCTTCTTTAAAAAAACTTTTCCAGATGACCAGGATGGTGGGAACCAGAATGACCAGCAGGACGATAAAAATGGTGGGGAAAACAGCGATGGCCTCAAAATACTTATCGATGGTATCCCCGAGCCGGGCAGCTATGGATTTTCTCCTGAAGGCTGCAACATTCGTCTGAACCGTCTGCATACGTATCCTTTCTCGATTATGCACATTAGGCCCTTAGCGGCGATTTTCCAACAACATGATTTATTACAAAAATGCAATTTTTTCCGGATTAAACCGGTCGCTTTGGCTGCCGGCAACCGGGTTCGCATGAAACACCGCCTGGCCGGAACAAACAGTGAATTGATTAGAGGGTAAGAGG
>JAJRYW010000578.1 GCA_024275555.1 Calditrichota bacterium
GGGCCAATCTATATTCGCGGATTAATTCACGCCTCTATCCTGAATAATTCATCACGCCAAGACCCCCGCGAAGCGGTTCCGTTGGAACAGAGATTCAAGAACTAAATTTTTTTCAGATTTTTTTCTAATATGTTGTTTCTTTGCGTCTTAGCCCCGGCCAGCCGGGGTGAGTAATTTATGAATTAATCAGGCTAAAAGTAAGATATGCGCACAACCCTACAGCCTAAAAGTCTACAGCCTAAGCTACCTGAGTAGTTGCATCGTTTTTACAGGGTGATATAGATCCAAACGCCTCCTACGCCAATAGCCAGCATAGCAAATCCCATATTCATCCAGCGGAAGAGCGGCAGCGAGGAGCGGCGTAGCTTGAAAAAGAAATACCCCAGCAGCCAGGAAAAAAAGCTCATGGCAAGAATCGATCCCAGGCCGAAGGCCAGAATATAGGCTACCGCGGCGCTGCGGGTGGGCAGCATCAGCGCCGGGAGAATTCCGAACAGGTGCGAACTGCCGGCCAGGCCGTGCAGAATGCCGATCCCCAGCGGGGCGTGAGAGTGACGATGCTGTTCGGGATGATGCCCGCTTTTAACCTCGGAATGCACATGGAAGTGCCCGTGCACAATTCCATCATGACGGTGTTCGTGATAGTGCAGATGCTGCCCCCAGGCTTTGCGGAGCGCCCAGAGCCCGATGGCGATCAGGAGAAAGCCCACCATCCGCTCGCTCCAGGCGGAAAGCGCCTCGATGGGAAGCGCCTCCCGGAACATAAAAGCCAGCACCCCGATAATCCAGACCCCGCCGGAATGGCCGACTCCCCACAGCAGCCCCACAATCCAGGCCCGGCGGTACCGGTTAGCACTGAAAGGGGCGACGGCCGCCAGATGGTCCGGTCCGGATAATACATGCACAATTCCTGCTGCCGCGCCGCTCAGGATGGATATCCACATAAGCGCCTCCACTCTTTAGGCATCGTTTCTATAGAAATAGCCTCCGGCGTTGCACCGAAAGGCCCGGGTTGCCTAAATCCAGCCCCGGTCTTTGCAGGCCTGGGCCACGCGATTTACCGAAATAACATAAGCGGCTTCGCGCATATACAGGTTACGTTTTTTGGCCATCTCGCTGACCGCCTGGAAGGCTGCGGTCATCTTGGTGTCCAGCCGGCCGAGCACATCCTCTTTTTCCCAAAAATAATTGATGTTGCTCTGCACTTGCTCGAAGTAACTACAGGTGACCCCGCCGGCGTTGGCCAGGAAATCGGGAATCAGAAAGATGTTGCGCTTATGAATCACCTGGTCCGCTTCCGGGGTGGTCGGGCCGTTGGCGCCCTCGGCGATGATTCTTACCCGGGAATGGATTTTTTCGACATTGTCTTTGGTGATTTGATTTTCAATCGCTGCCGGCATCAGAATATCCGCTTCCTGCTCCAGCCAGGCCTCCCCCGGGAGAACTTCGTAGCCCAAATCTTTGGCGCGGTCTTTGGATATGCCGCCGAAATGATCGGTGATGCTGCGCAGCTCTTCCAGCACGATGCCGCTGTTTTTCCGGAAGGTATAGGAGGTCTGGTCGTCCTGATCCCAGCAGGATACGCAGATCACTTTGCCGCCCATTTCGTTAAACAATTCGATGGCGTATTGGGAGACATTGCCGAACCCCTGCACGCTGGCCAGGGTGTTCTGGGGCTGCAAGTCCAATTCCCGGAGCGCCTCGCGCACGGTGTAGATCACCCCGTAGCCGGTCGCCTCTCTACGCCCCAGGGAGCCGCCCATCCCCACCGGTTTGCCGGTGATGAAGCCCGGGTACTTGGCCCCGTGGATGGTTTCGTATTCATCCAGCATCCAGAGCATGTGCTGGGCGCTGGTCATCACATCCGGGGCGGGCACATCGGCTAAAGGGCCCACATCCCGGGCAACCTGCCGCACCCAGCCCCGGCAAAGCTGCTCCTGTTCCCGGGCGCTTAAATTGTGGGGGTCACAAATCACCCCGCCTTTGCTGCCGCCTAAAGGGATGTCCACCACGGCGCATTTCCAGGTCATCCACATGGCCAGGGCCCGTACGGTGTTGATGGTCTCCTGGGGGTGAAAGCGGATGCCGCCTTTGCCGGGGCCCCGGGCGTCGTTGTGCTGCACCCGAAAGCCCCGGAAAACTTCCACGGCGCCGCCATCCATCCGCACCGGGATGTTGAAATGATATTCCCGCATAGGGTTGCGGAGCAATTGACGCGCGGATTTGTCCAGTTCCAGCAAATCCGCAACATGATCGAACTGGGCTTGCGCCATATGAAAGGGATTAAATGATTGGTCTTGCATTTCAGGCTCCTTCTAAACAGAATCTGTGAACTTTCAACTGCTGCACTCGCTTTTGTCCAGCGTGATTTAAAATCAGGATTACTCAGCCATCTTTTTGCGTCGCTCGATAGCCTGCTGCTTGACAAACGCGGCCACCTCGAACAACTGTTTTTCTTCATCCGTCTCCAAACGTAGCGGCGGCACCGGGCTGGGGTTGTCATGTTCATCCAGGGCCACAAAGCTAAAATGGGCGCTGGTGCAGTGAAAACACTCCGTCGAACCGGTGCGCTCGGCAAATACATCAACTTTGACAACCATCGAGGTTCGGCCCGACCACACCACCCGGGCCAGGGTCTGAATCCGGTGGCCGACCCGCACCGGCTTCTTAAAGTCAATCGCATCGGTGGAAGCAGTGACAACTGATTTTCCACAAAAGCGCGATGCTGTGATCGCCGCCAGTTTATCCATGATGGCCATCAGCTTGCCGCCAAACATGGTTCCGTGCGGGTTGGTGTCGTTCGGGAAAACGATTTCCCAACTGCGCTCTATCTCCGCTTTTCTTGGTTCCACGATCAAACACCTCCATAAATAAAATGAGAGGGAATTTCGTCAATTGCCCGCTTGCTTTCAAAATTAAAAATTTTATTTTTGGTGATTGGTGATTGGTGATTGGTGATTGGTGATTGGTGATTGGTGATTGGTGATTGGTGATTGGTGATTGGTGATTGGTGACTGGTGATTGGTGAATTAGAGTTTCGGAGGCTCAGGTGATGAGTGGTGTTTTTGA
>JAJRYW010000579.1 GCA_024275555.1 Calditrichota bacterium
TCAGGGTTAATGGTGATTTATCAATTTTCCCAGGGCGTTGCCCTGGGCTATAATATTGACGCCCTTTCAGGGCTAACATAGCCGCTTGCACAATTCATGGTGCGCTCTCTCGAGTTTTCGGCCAAACACTAGTTACAAAAAGTGTCCGGTAGTGAACTGTAGAGAAAGAAATATAAAGGGGAGCAAGTATGCAAACAATAATTTTGCCGAGAAAGCGGCCGCACAATGGGAGAGCCGCACATACGGGTGGGCAGTATTTTGCTCTCCCCTTGCGGCCGCGAAAGGTATTGAACCTTTAGCCTCTTAACTCCCATCCAGCATCCGGCCCAGGCCGCCTAACACCGAGCCTTCGCCCTTGGAGCTTCCGCCGGCGGCGGGCGCGTGTTGAAGCACCCGGTCGGCTAAGCGCGAGAACGGTAAGCTTTGCAGATAGACCGTTCCCTGGCCTCTCAAGGTCGCCAGGAAGAGCCCCTCGCCGCCGAAGAACATCGACTTCAGCCCGCCGGCCCGTTCGATGCTGTAGTCAATCCCGGTGCTGAAAGCGGCCAGGCAGCCGGTGTCCACCCGAAGCATCTCGCCGCGCATTTCTTTTTTGATGACCGTTCCGCCGACGTGGATAAAGGCCAGCCCGTCCCCGCTTAGTTTTTGTAAAATAAAACCTTCTCCGCCAAAAAAACCGGTTCCCAGCCGCCGGGTAAAGGCGATGCTCACCCGGACGCCCCTTGCGGCGCAGAGAAAGGCGTCTTTCTGGCAGAGCAATTCCCCGCCGATTTTCGCCAGATCAACCGGGATAATCTTGCCCGGATAGGGAGCGGCAAAAGCTACATGCTGTTTGCCCTGGCCGGTGTTTTTGAAGTGGGTCATAAAAATCGATTCCCCGGTAAGCGCTCGCTTGCCGGCGTCCAACAATTAGTCGAAGATGCCCGAGGTTTGCCGGGAGCCGTCGCCCATACGCGCCTCAAAGCCGATTCCCTCCCCCATCCAGTTCATTGCCCCGGCTTCGGCAATCACCGTTTCGCCGGGGTCCAATTCAATTTCCACCACCTGCATGTCGTCGCCAAAAATCCGGTAATCAATCTCATGACTCTTCATATAGTCTCCGCTAAATTGGGGTTGTGACTCGCTATATGGGTTTACCCGGCCTGAGTTTTCGGATAATTTTTTTCAATCTACTTTTGATATTCAATCGTCAAAAGAAGATTATGAGGGATTTGCGTTTTTCCGTGCAATAGTGTAAGTTTCCTTATCAACAACCAACTAATGGGGGTGATGAATGCTGGATTGGTCCCGTTTTAAGTTGATTAGCTTTGATTGCTACGGAACCTTAATTGATTGGGAGAGCGGAATCTTACGGGCGTTGCGGCCGCTGCTGGAAAAACACCTGGTTCAGATTACCGATTCCGCTATTCTGGACCTCTACGCCCAATTGGAGTCCGAGGCGGAAAATGGTCCCTTCCGGAACTACCGGGGCATCTTACAAGCGGTGATCCGTGGTTTCGGAGAGGAATTTGATTTTACCCCGGACGCCTCGGAATTAGACGTTCTGGCCAACTCCATTCCGCGCTGGAGGCCCTTTGGAGACGCGGTTCCTGCTCTTCAGCAGCTTAAACAGCACTACAAACTGGCCATTCTTTCCAACATTGATGATGCGCTCCTGAAAAAATCGCTTTCTCAACTCAAGGTTGAATTCGACCATGTAATTACCGCCCAACAACTGACCTGCTATAAACCTTCGGATCAGTTTTTCCGCCAGGCGCTGCGCAGGCTCAGAATCCCCCGGGATCAGGTGCTGCATGTTGCCCAGAGTATCTATCACGATATCGTTCCGGCAAAGCGTATGCAACTGTCGGCGGTTTGGGTGAACCGGCGTAAGAACCTGGCCGGATTCGGCGCCACCCCCCCGGCCTATGCAGAGCCGGATTTGGAAATCTCGGATTTGAAATCGTTGGCAGCCATGATGACAGCCCCGGGAAAATGAGCTCGCCAAAACCATCGCTGCACTGGGATTGCCGGTTCTTCTCCGAACTCAGCAATCTCGAGGTGTACCGGATGCTCTCTTTACGGGAGTCGGTCTTTGTGGTGGAGCAACACTGTCCCTATCAAGAGGCCGACGGGCTGGATATTGAGGCGCTCCATCTCTTTGGCTGGGCGGAGAGGCCCGGCGCCGGTTTAGCCGCCTACTTGAGAATTTTGCCCCCGGGGTTAAAATCTCCCCGGGCCTGGTTAGGCCGGATTATCGTAGCGCCTCCCTGGCGCGGCAAAGGAGTTGGAAAACAATTGATTCTGCACGCCTTTCAGGAAGTGCATCATCGTTTCGGCGCCGTCGAGATCGCCATTTCCGCTCAATACGCTTTGACAGGCTACTACCGGGAACTGGGCTTCCGCAAGCAGGGAACGCCGTATGACGAGGATGGAATTAAGCATATCTGCATGATCAAAGAATTTGATAAATGATAAATAGAAACCGGAGAAATCATGAGTATTTGGTTTGATCAGTACGATCTGGAGTCGATCAATGCCTTGTCGAAAGGCACACTTTTGGAACATTTGGCGATCCGTATTACCGAAATCGGAGATGATTTTCTCCGGGCGCGCATGCCGGTTGATCAACGAACGATTCAGGCAGAGGGGTTGCTGCATGGCGGGGCAACCGTGGCCTTGGCAGAGTCGCTGGGGTCGGTCGCCGGAGCCATGTGCATCGATCTGAAACGTAAGATTTGTGTCGGAGTGGAGGTCAATGCCAATCATCTACGCTCGATTCGGAGCGGGTTTGTGGAAGGTATTGCAAAGCCGCTGCACCTGGGCAAACGCACCCAGGTATGGGAAATCGATATATTGAATCCGGAAGGGAAGCGCATCGCGGTCAGCCGCATTACTATGGCAATTTTAGACCGGGAGTAGCCGGATATTTCTACTTGTGCAGCCATCCCAGCCGAATTTCCAGGGTTCCGTATATTTGGAAATCAAACCGGGCCCCCATCGGATGGTAGATAAGTTTTTCTCCCAGTACGTTTCGGAAAAGCAGCCCGGTGCGAATCCGGTCTCCCCAGAACCATTTTTGCAGGGAAATGTCGCTAACCCAGCTTTCCGGTATCCGCCCGCTGTAGGGCGTTTCCCGGGCCAGGCCGGGATCGAGATATTCTTCCCACACCGTCGATGATAAATACTGCAACACACCCAGCACGGAAAAGCGCGGCGTGGGTTGAAAACTTATGGTGTATTTAATCTTGTGAACCGGAATTGCGTTCCAGACCTGCCGGAAAATAGGTTCCCCGGCAATATCATCCTGTAGGTAATATAAAATGGTCTGGCGCAATGAGGCACTGAGCTGCTGCTCATACTTCAATTTCAGTCCTACTACTTGCCCGCCTTTATCAGTATGAAGAATCGCCGGAGAGGAAAAATCCCCATCATCCGGATTATATTGAAAAAGCTGCTCTTCCAGATAAAGATTTTTAAAGCGCCGGAAAAAGGTGGAAAAGCAAAGTTTGTTCTGTTTTGAAAATCGATGCTCCCAAAGGATATCCAGGGTGAACATTTTGCTCTGATGAAACTTGGTCGGAAAATAATAATCTATACCGAGGTCGGCTAAAAACCCATAGCCTTGCTCGCTCCAGTACCAAATACTGTTATCTTCTTCCACAAGCCGCTCCGACCAGGTGATCCCTACCCCATAGTTGTTTGCTGCGCTGCTTTTCCATTCGGTCAACACCGAGGTTTTGTAGGCCCGGGAGGAGGCATTGGAGACGGCTTGAAAGGCAAGGGTCTGGGAGACCCCTTTCGAGGGCGAATAGCGAAAGCTCCCGTAAATTTTATTGTTGGTGATGCTTCCCAGGGTGAGCGGGTATTGGGTATGGGCGGTAATGCGCTCCCAGCCGACTCCCACCCGCCCGGAATAGCGATCGCTTTGGTAATGATTTTCTACATTGCCGTAAAAACGGTCCATATTCCAATCAAAATCAACGTTGTTGAGGGAGTTGGGGTGTTTTTCCATAACCACGTTGGTGTAACGGAAGCGGTAGATCAGTTCTTGTTTGGCCGAGAGCGGCATCTCTCCATGAAGTCCTGCATGAGTAAATGACTGATTGGTGTAAACCTCCCGGGATAGGGGCTTGAAAAAAACCGGGCCGGCGCCGCCGGCCTGGTACGACAGCAAATTGGCTGAGGAGGTGTGGTTAAAGGAGAACTGGTGGGCGCCCCAGGCTGTTTTCAGGGCCAGGCGCAGGGAGGGCGCCAACAGTTCTGTGCGCAACTCCCGGTTGGTTGCCCGGGGGTTGCGAAATTCAATCCGGGGGTCTGTGGCATAGTGAGATTGATCCTGCCAGTTTAATTGAAGTTGCCAGCGCTGTCCCGAAAAGGCAAACCCCAGCGAGTTGTCCGGGCCAATGCGGTCGACATTCTTCACCGCCGGATCGGTAAAGATCAGCGGGCCGGGGTCGCCGGTTTCATTCCCGGCGGAGCTACGGGCTTGTGCGACAAGCCGCCGGGCCGGTTTGCGGGTGTGGATATCGATCAGCCCTCGCTCGCCGAACTCGCCGTAGTTTAATTGGGGAATTGTGTAGACTTCAACCGAGTCAATCATTTGCGGAGCGACCGGAAGCAGGTTGATATTTTTTACATCAAAGGCGCCCAGCTCGTATTTTTCTTCGTCAATTAATATGGTCCAGTTCTGGCGCTGAAAGGTGGAAAGCGCCGCAGGACTGACCATCCAATCAAAGCCGTCCACGGTGCTGACATGCCAATCATCAAACAGCAAAAACAAATCGCTTAAGCGCAAAAGGTTGTATGCCTGGAGGGTTTCCCGGGTAATGACGGTTCGTCCCAGCCTGGAGGGCTGGGCAAATAGTTGAATGGAATGCAGGGTGATAATCAGCCATAAAACCGTGAATATGCAGGAGGATTTATAAGACATTACCTTTACCATTTTCTTAGGGGTCTGTTTTCTGATAACTAAAAAATACGTCGCCGGAAGATTCGGAAACAACCGATTAAAATTTATTTGCTGACAACGTCCCCCGGTAAACATCCCTGGCTGCGGCAGGGGCAAAGAGAGCCTGCCGAAAAAAAATAAATTTTTTATTTAATATTTTGTGATCTGACCGAGAATGAATGCCTGGGATTTGAGTAGTTTTGCCCTTGAAAAGTCAGACGATATTCCTTGATATTATAAAAATCAAGTGATATCGCTTGATTTTTTGTATATATACCCCCTTCCGTTGAGCACTCCGTAAAAATATTGCACACCATTCAGGCCCCGATTTAAGTTCTTAGCCTTGAAAATAGGTTTTGAAGCAGGTTGGGTTGATATAAAAGTGCACATATTATACAAAAACGAATTATCTGCACAAGTTATTCATTGCGTTAAGATCCGTTGATGCGCCGATAGCAATCAATCGATCACCGGCTTGAAAGACGGTCGATGAAGTGGGGTTGTAAATAAATGCCCCGTCGGCCCGGAAAATAGCCACGATGATAATGTTCAGTTTTTGGCGCACCAGGGAATCCACCAAAGTTTTGCCGACCAGTGGGGAGGAAGCTGAGACTTCGATCTCTTCCAGGTTCAAATCCACCTCTTTTTGACTGGAGACAATATCCATAAAGTCCACCACTGCCGGCCGCAGGAGCAGGTGCACCATCCGGGTGGCGCCAATCTCGTAGGGCATGACAATCCGGTTGGCCCCGGCCCGCTTCAGTTTCTCCTCGGCCTGGTCTTCCAAAGCCCTGGTGACGATAAAAATATTGGAGTTCAATACTCGCGCCGAAAGTGTGACATAAACATTCTCGGCGTCGGTGGAAAGAACCGCCAGAATACCCCGGGCCCGGTTTATCCCGGCCTGAAGAAGCACCTCGTCCAGGGTGGCGTCCCCCTGGATAAAAGGAAAGCCGGCCTCGACAATCTCCTTGATATTCTCTTCGCCTTTTTCGATCACCATAAAAGGAATATTCTGGCTGCTCAATTCGGTGCAGATTGTTCGGCCCAAACGGCCATACCCGCAGATGATATAATGGTTGGTCAACTCCTCAACTTTTTTTGTCAAGCGACGCCTCCGTAACAGTTGAGATTCGATCAGAATTTGTATCCCTCTCCCACCGGTGTAAGCAATTGTGCTAACTCCGACAACAATAATTACCACCGTGACCACCCGACCGGCCAGGGTAAGCGGCCTGATTTCTGCAAATCCGGTGGTGGTAATCGAGATGATGGTCATGTAAAAGGCGTCAAAGAGATTCCACCCTTCTACAACCACGTAACTGGCTGTTCCGCCGATGATGATAAGCACGAGCAGAATTAATGCGCTTTTAAATTGTCCGGTTGCCATGTTCGCAGTCTGTATAAATGAGATCGTGAATATACATAGATTATCTTGAGGATACAATAAGCGGGCTGAGGAGGATACGGGGCCGCAAAAGAAGCGCTTGATGCGGGAGATAAGCGCCCGGCTTTGCCGGTGTTGCCGGAACCCGTTTTTTGGCTTGATTAGACTTGGGTTTTTCGATATATTTATAACTTGTTAAAAAATATTGAACTAAGCTAACTCCCCAAGTATGCCCGAACTGAGAAAAGACCCCGTAGTAGACCGATGGGTGATCATTTCGACAGAGAGAGGAAGACGACCTTCTGACTTTATCGAACTCGTAGAAGAGCGCAGCGATGGCTTTTCTCCGTTTGCCCCGGGTAATGAGGATATGACACCGCCAGAGATCTATGCAATACGCCCGGACGGGAGCCCCGCCAATACGCCCGGTTGGACGTTGCGGGTTGTGCCCAACAAATACCCGGCCCTTCGTGTTGAAGGACAGTTGAACCGGCGCGGGGAAGGAATTTATGATAAAATGAATGGAATCGGCGCGCACGAAGTTATTATCGAAACGCCGAACCCGGAGCAGAATCTGGCGGAATTGGAACTTTCGGAAATTGAAAATGTATTTATCGCCTACAAGCTTCGCATGGAAGATTTGCGACGGGATATTCGTTTAAAATATGTGATGATCTTTAAAAATTACGGCCACGCCGCCGGCGCTACGATTAAGCACTCGCACTCGCAATTGATCGCCACGCCGATTATCCCCAAGCAGGTTGCCGAGGAATTGCACGGAGCAAAAGCGTACCATGACCTGAAGGAACGGTGCATTTTTTGTGATATCATACGCCAGGAGGTTAAAGATAATATCCGGGTGATCTACGAAGAGGAACACTTTATCGCCATCGAACCCTTTGCAGCCCGCTCCCCGTTTGAAACCTGGATATTGCCGAAGGAGCATCATTCGCACTACGAGCAACTCGATGAGCTGACCGCTCGCCACCTGGCCATTACCTTTAAGGCGGTTATGAAAAAACTCAACATTGCTTTGCAGAATCCGCCCTACAACTTTGTTTTGCATAGCGCCCCGGTTCAGGAAGATCAACTTTCGCATTACCACTGGCATATTGAATTGATCCCGAAACTGACCAAGTTTGCCGGTTTTGAATGGGGTACCGGATTTTTTATCAATCCTACCAGCCCGGAAGAAGCTGCTCAGTTCCTGAAAGAAATTGAGGTTTAATCTTAGCTACCTATCAGAGGAGTTCCATGAAGGATTTTAAAATTTGTTACGTTTCCTCAGAAGTTGCCCCCTTTACTTCTACCAAAACGTTAAATGCCCTGGGCGAGGTCTCCAAAGCCTTGCCGATTGCCCTAAAAGAACTGGGACAGGACATCCGTCTGATGACCCCCAAGTATAAGCAGATTAATGAACGCAAATACGTGCTCCGGGAGGTGATTCGTTTACGTGAGGTAAAAATCGAACTGAATAAGGAAACCTTTTTTGCAAACGGTAAAACCGCCTTCCTGCCCAACTCCAAAGTGCACGTCTATTTTTTGTCCATTCCCGAGTTTTTTGATCGCAAAGGAGTCTACCTGGACCCCGAGACCGGAAAACCTTATCCGGATAACCCCAGCCGTTTTGCCCATTTTTGCAAAGGCGTACTGGAAACGCTGAAATTGCTTTACTGGCAGCCGGATATTGTGCATTGCTCGGACTGGCCGACCTCCCTGATCCCGGTTTACCTGAAAACCATTTACAAAGACGATCCGTTTTTTGAGAATACCCACACGGTGCTGTCCGTGCACGATTTTACGCAGATGGGAACCTTCCCTATTTCCCAGGCCGCCGGCCTGGACCTGCCGGAATCTTTAATACGCAAGGGCGGAGCGTTAAACCCCAAAGGAAAACTGAACTTGCTGAACGGCGGGCTGGTTTATGCGGATGTGATCAGCCCCCTCGGAGAATCTTTTGCACAAGCCCTGATCGAAAAACCGGGGAAATATAAAGAGATTGCCCCCACGCTGGTTGAGCGTGAGAAAGACATTGTCGGGGTGGCAATTGGCGCAGACTATCATACCTGGAACCCCGAAACGGATAAGTTGATTATCGAGAACTATGACCTCAAAACATTATCCGTGAAACAACAGAATAAAGCGGCTTTTCAGGAGCAATTCCAGTTGCCGGTGCAGCCGGAAACACCGCTGATCGGCCTGGTTTGCAGCGGCCGGGAAGAGAATTCTCCCCAATTGGCAACGGCCAAGGAGTTGCTGAAGAAAGATGTACAACTGTTTTGTTTCTCCGGCGACGAAAGCGTTCCCTGCGCCGCCTGGCTGGAACTGGTGGAAGCAAATCCGGGCAAAATTGTCTTTATGCCCCGGCTGGACAATCGCACCAGCCATATGTTTGTCTCTGCGGTAGATATGGTGGTGCTAACCGGAAAAGAAGCGGTGGAAGAATCGCTCCATCTCTATGGCCTGAGATATGGCGCAGTGCCGGTGGCAACCAATGATTTCCGCTACCGGGACAGTGTTGTTCAATTTGATCCGGAAACCGGCAAAGGGAATGGCTTTATCAGCAAAGACGCCAAAGCGCCCTCGGTTCTGAAAGCCGTCAAAGCCGCCCTGACAGCCTACCGAGACCCCAAAGTATGGAGCAAAATCCAGAAAAACGGGATGAAAGCGGATTTCTCCTGGGTCAGTGCGGCCCGGAAGTTTCTAAAGCTCTACGAGAAAGCCGGGAAAAAGAAATAATTTAGACCGGGGCGACTTCCCGGGCAACCGGGGTTGCCGTTTCCGGGAGTCGCTCTTTTGGAATGATCATCGACTCATCCCCGTAAACCCGCGACACAGCAACAGGGAGCCCGGCGCATCCGGGTATCTTTCCCCCATAATAAAATGCCCCGATTGTCAGACAGCCTACATTCAACAACCCCGACTGCCTGTACACTATAGCCGGGTCTTTACCGGTTTTTGTGCCTGGATAGCTGTACTTCCCGGAACTTCCCGGCGCTTACCTGCAAAAGCCCCTCCAAAGAGAGAGAATGGGGCAGGCTCCGGCCTGCCCTGTTCTCTCAACTGATGTTACGCACTTACCGGTTTTATGCTGTTGAGTCACAGAGAACTCGGAGAAACGATTAAATATAAAACACTGTCTAATTCTACTTTAAGACTTTTAAAATAGAATGCATATTTTCGAACACCTGGTTTATTGCGCCCCGTTGGGGCTGCATTTTCGACGACCTTTCCCCCGGAGCGTTGCTCCGGGCGGTTCTATGACGCCCCTTCGGGGTTGGAATATCGAAATAGCCCCGAAGGGGCAAAATAAGAAAGCCCGGTGCGAAGCGCCGGAATAAGAATAATTTATAGTGTTTAAGCCCCATAGGGGCGACATGAAAACTAAAGTGTTAAAGTAGAACAAACTAAATATTTTGTGTTTGTGTAGCCGGACAGTTATCAAGTAAAATTTCCCCACCCCGGTCCTCCCCGAAATAAGGGAGGGAGACTTGTTTCCCCCGATTCCGGGCTTCGTCGTGAGCTCAGCCGAACGGGGGATTAAGGGGGGCCATTACCATGGCATGAAGGCTGCCACACAACAATATTTTTATTATCCTTAAATTGTCAAATGTAATTCAAGTTTTTTAACTCTCTTTTTAAAAATCTCTGCGACCTCTGCGTCTCCGCGGCAAATTGGGTAACATGAGCTCTTAAATGATAAGGGACGATCATGATCGAACTGGCCTATTGGATAGAAGCATTGCTCTACTGGGGAATGATGGTTTCTTACCTTCCTGAATTTTTGTCTCGTGCAGCGTTAAGCGGTGCGGAGATTATTGGTAAAGACTTTGCTGAAGAGCGCTCCTGAACGGAAAGCCGCCCCGGAAAGCAGTTGAACATAAATACAAAACCCGGAAAACGATTCCGGGTTTTGCCTATACCAGCTACTACGTATCTATGAATTATCGACCCTGGGAGCGAATTACAAACAGGAGCAAGAGCTATTCGCTTCAAGGTCTGGCAGAGAGAGAATGCGAATCCGGCGTCGCTCATAGGCGATTGTGCCGCGTTTTTTCAGCTCGGAGAGATGCAGGCTGGCCGTCTCCCGGGAACTGGCTACCAGGTTGGCAATGTCCTGGTGCGTTAAGGGGATTTTGATCTGCCCGCTGCGCTTGTCGCCGGCTTTTTGATAAAGCGAGCAGAGCAGTTTGCAAATACGGGTGCGCACATCGCTGAAGACCAGGTTCTGCAGCTTCGTTTCCAGCACGTTAATGCGATTTCCCATGATCTTCATAATCCGGAAAGAAAAGCGGGGGTGGCGCTCCAGGAAAACCTCGAAATCCTCCCGGCCCACCATGGCCAGGGTGGCGTTGTCGAGCGCCCGGGCAAAACCGCCGCTAAAATTCCGCCCTAAAAAGGCGCCGAATAGTTCTCCGCGTCCTAAAATGTCGATTGACAATTCCCGGCCGCTTTCGTCCAGGTAGCCCAGTTCGATATTCCCGTTGATGATAAAATAGACGTTGTCATTGTTGCCGTAGGGAAGATAGATATATTCTTTTTTAAGAAATTTCTGTTGAACCAGATGAGAACTCATCGCCTTGAGTTCATGATCTTTGATCCCCTTAAGGAAGGGGAAGTAGAGCGGGGAAAGGCCAAGGATTTCCGGCCCGGGTAGCCCATTGGCGGGGCCGTGCTCCGGTCGACGGTTAAAGCGCTTGCCGCTTGCCTCAGGCTCAAATCCGCCATTTTGAAATGTCTTTTCGATGGGGAGATTTATATTATACATAGTTGCCTCCTGGGTTTAGAGCATCCGCCGGATCATTGGGCGCTCAATGGGGTAAAAGGAATTCCAGGTTAATTGCTCATTTATTCAGCCGGAATTTTTTCTTAATTTGTTTAGCAGTAATTAAGATTTTACTTCTCACAAAACTATCACGTAAGCGTTAAGAAATAGTAAATAACCAAAGGGGCTTTTTCAGCCAGCTTGCACACCCTGAAGGGCTCTTTTGGAGAAGCAAATTGTCCGTTCAGTCAAACTCTTATTACAGGGGGCTTCCGATGGCGTATATCAAGAAAAACAACCGATTATCCTTGCCGGAACGATTTGCAACGCCGGTGTCGGTTTATGTAAACCGGCGCGGTTTCCTGAAATCCCTGGGTCTTGCCGGGATCGGAAGCTGGTTTTGGTTAAACGGCTGCTTTGGAAACGGCGAGCCGGCCGCGCAGGGTTTGAACTCGGTAAGCCAGACTATCCCGGCGGCAATTCCGCCCTACCCGCTTGCGCGCAACCCGCTCTATACGGCGGATCGTCCGCTGACCAGCGAGCTTGTCGCTGCCGCTTACAACAATTATTATGAATTTACTACGGACAAGGATCAGGTCTGGAAATTGGCGCAGGGGTTTGAAATCACTCCCTGGAAAATAGAAATTAGCGGGGAAGTACATAAGCCGCTCACGATTGACATCGATGACCTGCTGAAGAAAATGCCCCTGGAAGAGCGCGTCTATCGTCATCGTTGCGTAGAGGCCTGGTCGATGGTGGTGCCCTGGAGCGGTTTTGCCCTGCGGGATTTGATCAAGCTGGCCGAGCCGACCTCCGCCGCGCGGTACCTGCGCTTTGTTTCTTTTTATCGTCCCGGGCAGGCAAAAGGACAGAAGGCCGCCTGGTACCCCTGGCCGTACTACGAAGGGCTGAGCATGGCCGAGGCAAGCCATGATCTGGCTTTCATGGCAACCGGGGTGTACGGCCATCCCCTGCCGAAACAGCACGGCGCACCGCTCCGCCTGGCGACGCCCTGGAAATACGGATTTAAAAGCATTAAGGGGATCGTTAAGATCGAGTTTTTGCGGGAGCGGCCGAAAACTTTCTGGAATGATTTAGCGCCGGCCGAATATAGCTTCAGCGCCAATGTAAATCCTGCTGTACCGCATCCCCGCTGGTCCCAGGCTACGGAACGGGTGATTGACACCGGCGAGCGTATCCCCACCCGCATGTTCAACGGATATGCCGATCAGGTTGCGGAATTATACCGCAAAGGATAGGCCGGCCTTCAACCGATCTCGATTCCCAGCAAATCTCTCCGGAGCATTTCCAGGGCGGCCTGGGCGGCGCGTTCTTTGTTCAGCCGCCGCCCTTCGCCAAAAGTAAATTTTTTGGCGATGCACTTTTCCGCGTCGGCTAACCCAACATAGATCAAGCCGACCGGTTTTTCCGGTGTGGCCCCTCCCGGCCCGGCGATGCCGGTGGTGGAAAGCCCGTAGTCGCTGCCAAAACGCTCCCGGGCGCCCGAGGCCATCTCTTTGGCTGTCTGCTCGCTCACCGCCCCGTATTCAGCCAGGGTCGATTCCCGCACCCCCAGAAACTTTACCTTACTTTCGTTGCTGTAGCTGGTGACGCCGCCTAAAAAGTAGAGCGAGCTTCCGGGAATGTCGGTAATGCGGTCCTGAATCAATCCGCCGCTGCAACTCTCCGCAACCGCTACGGTCAGGCGGCGTTGGGTTAAAAGTTCACCCAGCACGGCTTCTATTTCGCGCTGGTCGCGGGTGTAGATGTACTTCCCGGCCTTGCGCAGCAGTTCTTCTTCAAACCGGGCCAATTGTTCCGGCGGGCTCTCCGGCTTCACAGAAACCCGGATATCCACCCCGATGATTCGGGGCAGAAAGGCAATTTCATAATCCGGGTACTGTTCGAAGAGGCTCCGGCACAATTCGTACAAGCGGGATTCTGCAATGGCAGTGGTGCGGTAGGTCAGCACTTTAACCGGGGGAAGATTGAGGTGTTCCCGGAGGTAGGGGATGATGTCCGTATCGATCATCCCCTGCATTTCTTTCGGCACTCCCGGCAGCACAAAGACATGTTTTCCGTCCGGCTGAAAATGCATCCCCATCGCCGTACCAAAATCGTTGTCAATCAAACGGGCCCCTTCCGGGACCAGGGCCTGGTTGCGGTTAACCTCGGGCATTTTCATACCGCGCTGCCGGAACCGCTCTTCCACTTTCTTCATCACCTCCGGATTGAAGACCAGTTTCTCGCCGAAAAAATCGGCAATGACTTTTTTGGTGATGTCATCATGGGTAGGGCCCAGCCCGCCGGTAACGATGACAATATCCGCCTCGCGGAGGGCGATGGAAAGGGTATTGCGGATACTCTCCGCTTCATCCCGAATGGTAAAGGTATAATGGGTTACAATGCCGATATCATATAACTTGCCGCCGATATAAGTTGCGTTGCTATTCATGGTTCGGCCGTTCAGGAGTTCATTGCCGATTGAAATGATTGCTGCTTTCATTGTTCATCCCTCTTTGCTAAATAGTTCTGGCGCGCCGCCCGGCCGCCGGAGATAAGAAACGCCTTTGCCCGGCCGGTAGGAGCGCTGATTCCGATTTCCGGGATTTTCACCCGTTTCCCCGCTTTTTTTACCAGAAAAGCAATAAAGAATTTCCCCGAAAAGTCGATGAATATAATCTTATTTGGAGGAACGAAAACCCTCTTGATGTCTGCTTGATTCGTATGATAGCTGTCGATATATTCCGCAATCAATTTTATTAGCACACCGCAATGATATCATAGGAGTTTATGATGAAATATGCGCTACCTCACCGCCCGGCCATAATCATCGTTTGCTTGTTCTGCATTTCTTTGTCGGGCGCACTGCTGGCCCAACGTTCTGTGGCAGAGCTGATCTCGGAGGTCTTGCCGGCCTCCGCAGGGCAGATCAAATATAATGATGGAGTTCGCCAAGTCAATGTGCATGGCAATTATTTGTTTATCACCAATTTTTGGGCCGGGCTGCAGGTGGTAGATATCACCGATTTGCGTCATCCGGTTCAGACCGCCTTCCTGTCTTCCCAGGGGCAGGCCCACAATACCGCCATCGAGGGCAACTATGCTTATATGGCCAACCACAGCCAGGGTGTGCAAGTATTCGACATCAGCGATCCGGCGGCCGTGCGACAGATTGCCGCGATCAAAACCCCCGGCAACGCCTACTGGGTAACCCCGGAAGACTCTTTTTTATACACCGCGCTGGGCGACGACGGCTTTGCTATCATGGATATCTCCGATGTGCATCAATCCGCAACCGTTAAACTGGAAATCCCGGGAGACTGGATCCAGCAGTTAGTCAAGCAGGGCAACCTGCTTTACCTGGCAGCCAAGAAAGGCGGGCTGATTATCTATGATATCTCCGATCCGGAGCAGCCCAATAAGCTGTCGCAGTACCGCACCGGGTTTAACACCATGATGGTGCAGGCGAGCGGTTCTACCGTCTACCTGGCCGACGGGGCCGGCGGCATGTTGGTGATGGACGTCTCCGATCCCGCCTTTCCCCAGGAAATTGCCCGGGTGCGTACCGATGGCTTTATCGGCTCGCTGCACCAGGTGGGCAACTACGTATACCTGGCCAACAAAGAATTAGGACTGCAAATTATCAATA
Organism: Calditrichota bacterium; assembly: GCA_024275555.1. GTDB lineage: Bacteria > Calditrichota > Calditrichia > RBG-13-44-9 > J075 > JAJRYW01. The sequence continues at coordinate 14,735 of JAJRYW010000579.1, forward strand.
TCGGCGACATTGAACATCCGTTTTTAGAGAGCACCTATCCGACCGACTCCAATTGTTACGGGGTCTACAAACAAGATATCTACGTGTTTGTTGCGGCAAACACCTCGGCCCTGATCATGCGCCACAATAATGCGCCGCAGCTGGCGGATATTCCCGACGCGGTTATCAATGAGAATCAGCTTTTCCGGATTCAGATGGAAGCGCAGGAGCCGGACGGCGATCCCTTCCAATATGAGATCATCAACGCCCCGGAGGGCGCCCAATTTGACGCAGAAACCGGCCTGTTCCAGTGGACGCCCACCTTTGAGCAATCCGGCCTTTACCCGGGGATCATTTTCCGGGTGACCGAAATTACCGACACCCGCTTGAGCGTCAGCGATACGGTTACCCTGACGGTTGTCCATGTCAACCGTTTGCCGGATTTGCCGCCCCCGCCCCCCATGGCCGTCAACGAAAACGATACGCTCCAATTTACCATTGAGGCGGGGACAGACCCGGATGTGGAGGACCGGCAGAACCTGAGCTACCGCGCCGAGAAACTCCCGGAAGGAGCGAGGTTTGATCCCCAAACCCGCACCTTCTTTTGGAAGCCGACTTTCGAGCAATCCGGGAGTTACGTGGTGGATTTTCTGATGGACGACGGCGCCGGGGGCGTCGACCGGGAGCCGGCAACGATTACAGTTGCCCATGTGGACCGCCCCCCGGTGATTGCCGCCATCGAGGATCAGTTTGTTAACGAGGCCGACACGCTGACAGTGCAACTGAGCGGAACCGAACTGGATGCGGAAGATCAAAACGCCATTTCTTTCTCGATGAAGAACCTGCCCGAAGGCGCCGTGTTTGATCCGCAGAGCCGTTTGTTTACCTGGACGCCTACTTATGATCAATCCGGCGTGTATGAACATATCCGGGCGATTATGACCGCCGGGGCGCTGTCGGACAGCGTCGAGTTCGGGATTCGGGTTGCCCATGTCAACCGGCCCCCGGCGCTTAATCCCATTGCCGCCCAAAGCGTGGATGAAAACGATACACTGACGATCCGGATTGTCGGCAGCGATCCGGACGTGGAAGACGCCGGAAAGCTGACCTTCAGCGCCGCCAATCTTCCTGAAGGGGCAACTTTCGATCCGGCGAGGCAGATCTTTCAGTGGCAGCCCAGCTACGAGCAATCCGGCCAATACAACGAGCTGCAATTTACTGTTGCCGATCCGTCCGGGCTGAGCGCGGTACAGCGCTGCACGATTACGGTCAATCATGTCAACCGCCCGCCGCTGCTGGCCGCCGTCCCGGAACAAACCGCGGCGGAGAACCAGCCCCTACAAATTCAGTTGATTGGCAGCGATCCCGATGTCGAAGATCAGCAAAAACTGATTTACTCGGCAACCGGGCTGCCCGAAGGCGCACAATTGAATCCCCAAACCGGCGAGTTTAGCTGGACGCCCAGCTACGATCAATCCGGCCTTTACCCGATCACCTTTGCTGTCAGCGACGGCCAATATAGCGCCGAGACAGCGACGACCGTTACGGTAACCCATGTGAACCGCCCCCCCTCGCTGCTGCCTCTGGCCGCCCAAAGCGTTGATGAAAATCAGCTTCTCCTGGTGTCGGTCCAGGCCCGGGACCCGGACCGGGAAGACCAGGGCAAATTAGTGCTGACCGTTGCGGGGCTGCCCGCAGGCGCTGTGTTTGATGCGGCCGGCGGATCGCTGAGTTGGACGCCCTCTTACGAGCAATCCGGCGTCTACCAGGTCGTTTTTCAGGTTGCCGATCCGGCCGGTTTAACCGATCAGAATACCCTTACGATTACCGTGAATCATGTCAACCGCCCGCCGGCGCTGGCAGAAATTCCCGCCCAGGTGGTCGATGAAAATCAGCCCTTAACGATTTCTCTGAGCGGCAGCGATCCGGACCGGGAGGACGCCGGAAAGCTGAGTTACGAAGTGGAGCAACTGCCCGGGGGGGCAACCATCAATCCCGCTACCGGGGTGCTTTCCTGGACGCCCACTTATGATCAATCCGGACAGTATGAATGGACAGCCCGGGTGAAAGACCCCGCCGGACTGAGCGCCGAGCAGCCTGTTTCGATCACGGTCAACAATGTGAATCGTCCCCCCAAATTTACCGCCCAATTTGTCACCACAGGCGCGGAGAATAGCCCGATTATTTTCCTGGCTGCCGCAAACGATCCCGATAAAGAAGACCAGGGCAAATTGATTTACAGCGCCGAAGGTTTGCCGCCGGGAGCGCAGTTGGACCCCGGCAATGGAGAATTCCGCTGGACGCCCACCTTCGAGCAAAGCGGCGACTACCAGATTACTTTTAAGGTGAGCGATACTTTTGGCGCGACCGACCAGGCCGTGGTCGGGCTGCATATTGCACATGTAAATCGCCAGCCCGGTTTGCCCGCTCCCGCTCCGGCGATTGTGGCGGAGAACAACTTGCTGAGCCTGGTCTTGCCGGAAGGGAGCGATCCCGACGCCGAAGACGTCGGTAAACTGACCTACCGGGTCGACAACCTGCCCGCCGGTGCTGTGTTTGACCCGGCGGCACGCAGCCTGAGCTGGACGCCCGGTTTTGATCAGGCCGGGGAGTATGTGTGCAGCTATGTGGTCGCCGATCCGGCCGGACTGAGCGCAACCCAGGCCTTGAAAATCAAGGTGGATAATGTTAATCGTCCCCCGCAGTTGACGCCGGTTGCGGCGATTACCGTGGCGGAGAATCAGCCGGTGCAGTTTTCCCTGGGAGGCTCCGATCCCGATCAGGAAGACCAGGGCAAGTTGCGCTATCGCTGCGAGAGTCTCCCCAAAGGCGCTAACCTGGATAAGCAGACCGGTGGATTCACCTGGACTCCTTCTTATGAGCAAAGCGGCAATTACGCCCTGATCTTTGAAGTGAAGGACAGTTTCGGTGAAACAGCGGTGCAAACCGTTAATATTACGGTTACACATGTAAATCGCCCTCCCCAGGTGGGTCAGGCCGGGCCGTTCAAAGGCAAAGAGAACCAGGCCTTCAGCGCGGTCCTGCCGGCCGCCAAAGACCCCGACAGCGAGGATGCCGGTAAATTGAGCTATACCTTAACCGGCCTTCCCGAAGGAGCGTCTTTTGACGCCGCCTCGCGCCGGATTCAGTGGACGCCCGGTTTTGAACAAGCCGGCCGTTATACATTCGTGTACAAGGTCAGCGATGGTGCGGCGGAGGTCGAGCAACAGGTCGAATTGGTCATCGAAGACCGGAATCGCGCCCCCCAATTGAGCGGGGCTAGTGGGCACGTGGTTAAGGAAGGGGAGGAACTGCGCTTCTCGGTTTCGGCCAACGATCCCGACCCGGAGGACCAGGGCAATTTAAAACTGTCCGCTAAACATCTTCCGGACGGGGCATCATTTGACGCCGGCAGCGGCGAATTCCGCTGGACGCCCGGCCCGGACCAGCAAGGCAACTATACCGTGGAATTCATCGTGAAAGACCGCGCCGGAGATTCGGCTAAATTGCCGGTCAGTATCAGCGTGGAAGATGCGCCGATCGAATCTCAATCGCCATAAACAGTATGTTATACCCCCAATAAGAGTGCAATATTTAAAGGGTAACAAACTGTTGAAAAAGTAAGATTTTGCTTGTTTTATTCGCAATTCGCGAATAGAATATACCTATGATACTAAAACCACAAGACATTGTTATTTTGCTAAAGCTCGTTGTCAAAGGAAATGACGAATGGTCATACTCTTCTCTTGCTGATGAACTTTTCATGAGTGCTTCTGAGGTACATGCCGGAATACAACGTGCAGTTGCTGCGCGGCTTATGGATAAGCAGAGAAAAAAACCGATTAAAAAATCATTGGAGGAATTCATAATTCATGGGATTAAATATGCGTACCCTGCTCAAAGGGGAAGTCTTACCAGGGGAATACCGACCGGTTATGCTGCTCCACCTTTGAAATATCTTGTTTCTAATTCTGATGATCCCCCGCCAGTATGGCCAGATCCCCAGGGTGAGATGCGAGGATATGAATTTTCACCATTATATAAATCTGTGCCGAAAGCAGCAGTCAAAGACAGAAAACTTTATGAATTACTAACTCTTGTAGATGCAATTCGAGATGGACGGGCAAGAGAACAAGAATTAGCGATTCACGAATTACAAAAACGATTTTCATCCTGATGATGAGCATACATGAATCTAATTTGGAAAAGATAAAACATGTGGCAATTCGTCTTGACGTATTGCGTGAAAAAGTGGTTTTTTTAGGAGGAGCAACTACCGGATTTTTAATAACTGACCAGGCGGCACCGGAAATACGTTCAACATTAGATGTAGATACAATCATTGAAATATCTTCCAGAGCGGAATATTATCAACTTGAAAAAACACTTCGAAGTTTAGGCTTCATACAAAGAATGAAAAAAAGTGATCCGATATGCCGTTGGATGGTTGATGAAATTATAGTAGACATTATGCCGACCGATGAGAAGATTTTGGGATTTTCTAATTATTGGTATTCCCCGGCTATCCGGAACGCGAGTACAATTCAAGTGGAGAAGGATTTGAAAATACATGTTGTAACCGCCCCTTATTTTTTAGCAACAAAAATAGAGGCTTTTTATGGGCGTGGGGAAAATGACTATTTTCGCAGTCATGATATTGAAGATATCATCACAGTTATAGATGGGCGCAAAGAAATTGTTGATGAGATTAAATTTTCTTCTTCCGATTTAAAAGCATTTTTATCTGATAAAATTCAAGGTTTCTTAGATAGCGAAGCTTTTATGGAATCATTATCCGGACATTTATTGCCAGATGAAGCAAGTCAGGCTAGACTCCCATTCATTATTCAACGTTTGGAAAAAATTGCTCAAATCAACTAAACTAAAAAGGCGAGGTATAGCTTTGCACGCACCAGATTTTAGGGCAATTGGGTACTTGATTATAAACTCTCTGTTGGTTAAGTTTTGGTTGTTTAATAAGGTTCGGAGAGCAATGTCCTAAAACTGGTGATGCCTGCGGCCGATGAGAGAATACTTCTGTATCTTGCAGGAGAGTTTTAACAAAACGGTAGTTTTGTTGGATTGAAAGATGCTTTAAGGGCAGGTTTTACCACCTGCCCTTTTTTCTGATCTCGGTGGAAATATGATGAAAATCTATCTATTCACTTTACTGTGGCTTATGGCGCTCCTGAGTTTTCTCTACCCTCGGGAGCAGGAATGTTTCGGCGATCCGCAGGTGGAGCGGTCCAAAACGGCGCTGACCATCGAGCGTCCCGGCGGCCTGGGCGGTTGCCTGGAAACGCTTACCCTGCCGGCTTTCCCGGAGAAAGTGTGGCTGCAAACCGAGCATGTTTATCGAATCAATCCGCGGGAGGCCGAAGCATACCTGGTTGTCGAGGTAGAGGGGGATTCCACGCCGGTGTTGTGGGCGGCGGGCTACTCGCTGGCCGGGCAAGCCATTCGCATTGGAAATATTGCCCGTGCAGGGGACGGCTCCTGGCGCTTTCGGCCGCTTCATCAAAAAAAGATAGAGATTCTAAACCCGGAAAACGAGTATGTGTTTCGCTGGATTTTCTGGCCCGGCCGGGCCGAGATGCAGATAGATGTCAACGGCGCGCCGCTAAAAGCAGCCCGGCCGTTTCGGGTGGATCAAATCCGGCGGGTCGGGGTGATGGTGCGCGGCGGGCCGGTCCGGTTCCAGCCGCTGCAAGTGGACGGCCGCTGACGGCGGATCTGCTACTGATGTACTTGTGTCGCCGGCTCTTTTAAAGCTGTTTGCCAATGCGGCCCCCCGCGGGGATCCGCCCCGGCACGTCGGGACGCTGTTAATGAGAGATTGTTATCCGAGGAACCGTTTCAACGCTTCCTGATTATTCGCTACACAAATACAAACGGATCAACAGGCGGGAAGGCCGCTTTAACCCGCTCCCTAAAAATCCTTATTCCTCATTATTGATGTGTGAAGAAATCGGAGAAAAGCGCGGGTTCTCCGGTAGCCGCCCAAGCAAAGGTCTTACCGTTAATGCGCGTACGAGAATTCGGGGTGAAACATGTTGCAATTTCGTCCAGCCGGATTGTCGCTATCAGGCCAATCGATATTCAGGGATTACTTTACGCCTCTATAAAAAAGCGTCCGGCAGGGAATTATAGAAAAGCCGGTTCTGATTTGGACTAGACCTTATTACCTTTTAAAGAACTGTAATTATTAACTTTAAAAAGCCACTGTCATTTCGAACTCCATGGACGGAGAGAGAAATCTGTGCGTATTCGACATTAAATTTGCTGAAATAATTGTAAATTAAAGATAAAGTTTTGAGTGTTAACAGATTTCTCTCTTCGTTCGTGGCAACGCCATCCCGCGCCAA